>CAZXTW010000582.1:0-4622 GCA_964643525.1 uncultured Roseivirgaceae bacterium | reverse complement strand
CCTGAACATAGCCATAATTCATTTTTTTAATTGATGTTCTAAGCGAAGTCTATTATTACCGGCGGGGGTGTTGGCGGCGGCGGTGGAGGCGGATAGTTGTCTCCCTCACCACAGCAACCACCAGTCAATAGCGTGCTTTCTTCGATAGAGAGGTTAGCCATGAATAAATCAATTGTTCTCATATATGTATATTTAAATTTGCTGACCTAATCAGAGCTATGCTTCATAGCATCAAAGCACAAGAACTTAGCCCACCGCATCAAATCCGTTTTCTAAATAGCCATTACAGTTTCCTAAAACTCAGAACTTTTTTAATAACAACCTGTTACACTTTTAAAGCAATTTACTGCATTTACATCGCTTTTTGACTAAATCAACATCAATTTATCATGGATTAGGAAGTAACTGCTATTACTCTCATTGCGTTATGAGCTCTCATTTTTAAGTATTAACTGTATTTCACAACTTGATCACTACCTTATAACTTGCTTAAATACTTCACCCGTTGTACTAATTAGAGTAGGGGGGTTAGAGCTTTGCATATCACAATTCATGATGATTTAAGTAGTAGGCGGTCTTTTTTGAAAGCCTTTGATAGTTGATTATCTATTTTTTCATTCACAATTCTCCTTTTCTGTAAGGGCCAGGGAGATGTTTCAACAGGGGGAGAAGAAGAAGAAAACCCATATAAAAAAATGGTACAATGGGTTAGTAATTGTAATGATGAATTTAAATACCAACTAAGCCTGTTTACATGACAGGCAATGCATTAAAATTACAGAAGCCCTCTCAGTAGTGAAACCGAGAGGGTTTTTGCTTTCTGGACCTTATCTGTTATACCCTACCATACCCACTCTTCCAACTGCAAGCCGCAGCCAGTACTGGTTTGGAGGTGGTTCAGCAAATATTCACGACAATGGCTGTACAAACGGGCGGGTAATTGAAAATACAGGTTGTGGTTAATATCTGTTGGTGCCATGCTGGTGTTGTAAGTAAAAACAACACTGCCCTTGCACCGTTGGGTACTGCCCTGGTAGGGGGCCATTAACACAATATCTGTACTGATACACCACTGCACCTTCAAGTCATCAATAGTAAGTAAAAAATTAAAGATACGTTCATCAATGGTGGCAGAGTGCCGCACAATGCTCTCTTCCTGGTAATAATCATCATAAACAACTGACTGTGAGCCTTTGTATTGTTGCCACCGTTGCTTAAACAGCGCCAGCTCTTCAGGGCAGTCTGAGCTTACCTCCAACCGGTAACGGTTAGTCAGTAGGTCAAGCTGCTTCATTACTTTTTTAGTGTACTCAATCTGGAATTGTACGTCTTTCTCGGCTGGAACTTCAAAACGGTATTGGCTAACTACAGACATGGTGGTAACGGTATATGTTTTTCAATAAGTAACGGTAAATGTTTGAGAATATAAAAATGAGAAGAATTAATAGGAGTTAGAACACGGAATAACAGGAGATTGAAAAATAACCCAAAAGGGTGAAAAGTGATTATGACACCCTCAGCACAACATTACACACCTATATTTAGTAAGTAGCCCTGGCCATTTGATGCCTTGCATTAAGGTTAAACACCTTTTTAGCTCCGTTTAACTTAAGGCGTACAATATTGGTCTGCCCCTCTAAATAATCAGTAAGTACCGTATTCTTGAATTGTATAGACTGCACAGCTGTTACGCCTTCAACTAAAAAAATCACTTCAGTAGCCCTTAGGTAACTGTCACCCTCTGAAAGTGCGCTTTGAATTTGTAATGTTTCTTGTGCCTCGTTTAATGAAACACTCAAGTGTTTTTGAAGGTAGGCATCAATTTGTGCAAGCAGCTTGGGGCCTGCTTCAGTACCCTTTATACTCAGGTTCTTAATTTTATGGTGTTTACGAATGGCCAGCTCAAGGTCGTTAGTAAAAATACGCAGCTTGATGCGCAGCGCAGCATTGCTTTCTAACTGGCTTACTGTACAAACGCTCACAAATACAGCATGCTTTGCCTCAGGCAATGGCCTTGTTGCTGTAAACAACAACAGGGCCAACACTAAAGCCATTGGCCTTAACACAGCCAGGTAAAGTGGCTTATAACCATAACCACCCTTTGTATTATTGCAAGCCAAAATAGTCAATTAAGTAAATCATTGCAGCCATTGATGCTGTGCCTAGTTCCATTTCACGTGCATTTACATTTTCATACAAATCACTTGGTGCGTGGTGGTAATCAAATGTTTTTTGATTATCAACGCTCAGCCCCATCATTGGGGTCTGTGTTTCACGGTGTAAGGGGCCAATATCAGCACCTCCCCCACCTTTTCTTATATAGGCAACAGTATTGCTGTCAAAATAAGGTAAAAAGCTACGCAGTTTTTCAAGTAGGGCATCATCACCGGTAAAGCCAAAACCTCTTGGGGTAAAGGCGCCCATATCACTTTCAATAGCAATTATATGTGTTTCATTATTGGCCTTGGCCAGTTCAGCATACTCAGTGCCACCACGAAGTCCATTTTCTTCATTCATAAACATAACAGCCCGTATGGTATGCTTGGGTTTTATACCCAGCTTTTTCAATAAATGCAAAGCACCCAGCGCATGCATGCAGCCTGCCCCATCGTCATGTGAGCCATCGCCCACATCCCAACTGTCCAGGTGGCCCCCCATGACAATGATCTTTTCAGGGTTGGTACTGCCTTTTAGCTCACCTACTACATTGGCACTGGGGGCATCTGGGTACCATTTGCTATTAATAGTCAATTTTAAATCAACAGTACCATGCTCAGCAATGAGGTCATGCAGGCGGTCTGCCGAGATCACGCCAAGGGCTGCAGCAGGTATACTGTCAGTTTCAGCATTATAACGGCCAGTGCCTGTGTGGGGGTTGTCGTCATAAGCACTGCCTACTGAACTAATGACCGATGCCAAGGCACCTTTTTCTGCTGCTTTTATTGCACCGTTAACCCGTTGTGGCACCAAGGCGCCGTATGATGCCCCTGTTGATATATTGGTATGGTCCCATTTACCATTATAAAACACAATTTTCCCCTCTAGCTGCTCGCGGGTAAAATCTTCAATATCATCATACGAGGGTACCTCTACTACCTGCGCGCGCAAGCCGGCAGGTGGGGTAGGTACTGAACCACCAATTGCCAATACAGATAGTGGGTACTGTTTGCCATCGGGGGTTATGGCAACGGCCTGCTCGGCCTCACCCCGTTCCCAATGGGGCACCATAACATCCTGCAAGTACACGCGGTCAAACTGGTAACCTTCCATTACTTCTTTACACCATACAACTGCCTTATCAGCACCTTCAGAGCCGCTTAGCCTTGGCCCTACCTCTTTGCTTAGCCTGCCCAGTAATTTGTAGCTCTCCTGGTGGCGTAAAGCCTCATCAAATATCCGCTTTACATTGTCTTGTACGGTTTGGTCAAGTACAGGGGTTGGCTGCGTTACTTGAGCCTGGTTTTGAACAGTGCTCTGGCAACTACAGAAGCTAACAATAAGCAAACCTAATAAGGTGGTGTAGTAAAGCTTTTTCATGATTTGAATTAAATAAATATTTCATGGCAACATGCCACAACGCTTAAAGAAGTGGCCGAATATACAAACTTAGCAGGTATGGGCGTATGAAATCTTTACAATGACACAACAATTGCCTAATACAAAGCCCGAAAATGCAAAGCATCATAGGGCAAAAAACTGTGCCTGCTATTGTTTTGCAATGAAAACATAGCTCACGCCATTTGATTAAGCACATCTAAAAATATATGTACAGACAAACAAATTTTATATGGCTAAACGCTTAGTAGACTGAAATTTACAGCACTAGAATTAATACGGGGCTTTTAATTATGAATTATTCACTTTACTTTCACACTCCTCAACACTAAAGCCGTACTATTTACGAAACCGTTTTTATTGTTTATTTACTGGCCTTAACTCCTCTATCTAAATCCAAATCAAACTACTCAGTTAGTTACTAATTTATTATCATTGTATTTGCTATTCGGGCAAATAATCGTTCTTTGGCTTCAGGTAACCCACTTTTCTCAGTACCAATATACTTGTACAACACAGTAGAAAACTACAATTCAGAATCAGAAGAAGAACAGCAGATTAGAAATTTAGTATTTGTTTATTGTCGATATATGTTCAATCAAAATTAACAGCTTATGAGAAAATCTCTAACTATGGTATTGTTGCTATGCTTCGGGCTCAGCCTGACAGCATGGGCGCAAACACGTGCCGTAACGGGTAAGGTAACTTCCGAAGGTGATGGAAGTGCCCTGCCTGGAGTTTACGTGGTAGAACAAGGAACTTCAAACGGTACAATCACTGATGTTGATGGCGCTTTTAAATTAACAGTCAGTGATGGCGCAAAGCTAGAATTTACATTCGTTGGTATGAGCACTGTTGTAGAAGAAATCGGTGCTCGTTCAGTAATTGATGTTGTGATGGCTCAGGACGTAACCCAACTGAGCGAAATTATTATTACAGGCCAAGGTGCAGGTACTGAAAAGAAAAGGTTATCTACTACGGTAGAATCAATTTCAGCCGAAGAAATTGAAAAGCAGCCTATTCAGCGTATTGACCAGCTGTTGCAATCAAAGCTGTCAAGCTCGCAA
>CAZXTW010000581.1:0-4625 GCA_964643525.1 uncultured Roseivirgaceae bacterium | reverse complement strand
AGCCAACCAGTTTGATTTAGATGCTGTTGAGTTTCTGGATAAAGAACTGGCCAGTATTAGACCTGAAAGCCAAACCAGCCAGCGTGTAACCGATAAGCTGGTGCGCTTAAAGCGCAATGATGGCAAAGAGTTTTGGGTGCTGTTGTATATGGAAATACAGGGCAAAAAAGACAATGACTTTGACCAGCGCATGTTTTCAATGTATTACCGGATTAGAGATAAATACGGGCAGCGGGTGGTGGCCTATGCGGTATTGACCGATCGCTCTGACAGCTTCAGGCCCGGCCGCTATGAAGAAGAGCAATTGCTTGGCACCAGTCTGGTTTATTGCTACCCTACCCTAAAGTTGAAAGACCACCAGCCTGAAGACCTGCTGAAGGGCAATAACCCCTTCGGTATTATGCTGCAAACGGCCTGGTACCACTTATATGGTAGTAAAAACGACCAGCAGAAGTTAGAAAGCAAGCTGGCTGTGGCGCGCCGGTTACTACAGGCAGGGCTACCGGCAGAAGACACCAGGGTGCTGTATGACTTTATAAAGTACTACACGGCGTTTAAAGACAACTTGAATTATAGTATCTTTGATACACAGATGGTTGAAGAGTTTAACGAAGAGACTGATAATATGGACTTACGTGAACATATTCTTTGGGCCGTTAAGGAAGAAGGTAAAGACGAAGGTAGAGAAGAAGGCAGAGAAGAAGGTAGAGAGGAAGGTACTGTGGCCGGTGTAAACAAAAGCAAGCTGGTGGCCAAAGCCCTGAGAGGGGGCCAGACCCCTGAGGCCATTGCCAATAACGTGGGCTTGCCCGTGCAGGAAGTACTTGAGCTCAAAGAAGCCATGGGGCTTTAACTTCAGTATATAAATCAATACACTTCACCTAATTTGGGTACGTAAGTTGCTCAGGGGCTACCCAGAGCTTGCCTGCCACTTAACGTCCACCCTGAACCTCCCAGCCACTCAACTTCCACCCTGAGCTCGCCTGCTACACAACGTCTACCCTGAGCTCGCCTGCTACACAACGTCTACCCTGAACCTCCCAGCCACTTAGCGTTCACCCTCGCCAGCTACTCAACGTCTACCCTGAGCATGCCGCCTGTCCCGTTGTTCGGGAAAAAGGTCTGTTGGCGATGGCATATAACCGGCTGCTATGCCGTTACAACAATGCGGCAGTCTGGCGGTGGCTGTAGGTTGTATATGGATGGTGGCGTAGATAGTAAAGGTGGGCTTTTTTTGAAATTCTGCCTGGTGCTGTCACCAATAAATGGTTGGGCTGTGTATTTTCGTGGTGGTTGTTGTAACAAGTACCGCGCATGCAATTATCGCCCAAGGCCAGGAGAAACATTGGCCGCATCATTCCGTTTAGCATCATCTGGCTGGCCACCGGCTGGGTATTTCTGTTTAGCGAGGGGGTGGTTACCGGCCACCGCAACCTCACGCCAGATGAGGCCGTGACGCTTACCGTGCCGGTATTCATTTTTGCCAGCTTTGCTTCTGTATGTGTAGGGGCCCTGGTGGGCCTGGTAGAGCTGGTGGTGCTTGAAAAGCGCTTTCGCAACTACTCTTTCACCGCCAAGGTGGTGTACAAATTTTTGCTGTACCTGGGCATGATGCTTGTCATTAACGTCATTGCCTTCCCTATAGCCCGCAGCATAGAGGTGGGCCAATCGGTGTTTTCGGCAGCTGTCTGGGCCACTACCGGCAACTACTTTCAAAGCCTGGTATTCCTCAACACCATGGTGCAAATTGTGTTTCAGCTTACCCTAAGCGTAATCTACGCGGCGGCCAGCGAGCACCTGGGCCACCAGGTGTTGCTCAACCTCATTTCAGGCAAGTACCACAAGCCCGTGATTGAAGCGCGCATATTTATGTTTCTTGACATGAAGCACTCTACTACCATAGCCGAGCAGCTGGGCCACAAGCAGTACTTTGACCTGCTGCAGCAGTATTATGAGCTGATGAGCGATGCCATTATTAAGCATTATGGCGAGGTGTACCAGTACATTGGTGATGAGGTGGTGGTAACCTGGCCTGCCCAGCGGGGGCTGGCCAATAATAACTGCCTGCAATGCTTTGCCGCCATTAAGGCCAGGCTACAGCAGCGCACCGCCCATTTTGAGGCCGCCTTTGGCGCGGTGCCAGATTTTAAGGCGGGCCTGCACATGGGTGAGGTAAGTGCTGGCGAAATTGGGGCACTTAAAAAAGAAGTGGTGTTTACCGGTGATGTGCTGAACACCACCGCCCGCATACAGGGGCAGTGCGCCGCCCACGGCACTGACCTTATTATTTCTGACCAGCTGTACCAGGGCCTGCAACACCCCCGGGCCGTGCGCACCCGCCCCATTGGCGCATTAACCCTGAAGGGCAAAACCCAACCCGTGCCCCTGCACGCCGTGCAACTACCCCTGCAAAACCAGCAACCAGGGTAGGGCGCTTGCCCTGCCAGCCACTGGCAACAAGCGGCTGGCATCTACACCTTATCAAAACTACAATTAGGAAATAACCCTTTTTATTGCTATTGTTGCAATACTGCAATTAGGAAATAACTATGGGTAAATACCAATTAGGTGAATTTGAAGAGATTGTGCTGTTAACCGTAGGCGTGCTGTACAACCAGGCCTACGGGGTGTCAATCAAGCATGCCATTGAGCAGCGGTTGAACCGCACGGTTAGTGTGGGGGCATTGCAATCGGCCCTGCAACGGCTGGAAAAAAAGGGCTACCTGGCCTCAAGGGCTGGCGAGGCCACCAGCGACCGTGGGGGCAGGCCCAGGCGCTACTTTCAGTTAACTGCTACAGGCACTGCAGCCATAGAATACGCCCGCGACGTGAGAAACCAGCTGTACAACGAAATACCCAGAATTGCGCTAACGATTAACAAAACATGATTAACAAAACATGAACCAGCCCCACCCCCCCAAAATACTGCTTGCCCTGTTCAGGTGGTTTTGCCACCAGGACCTGCAACCTTATGTTGAAGGCGACCTGATTGAGCTTTATTATGACAACTACCGGCACAAGGGCAGCAGGGCCGCCAATTGGCTGCTGGCGCTTGAAATCCTGAAGCTCATCCGCCCCTCACTGTTAAAAAGCTTAGAAGGCTACCGGCGGCTAAACAGCTACGGCATATTTAAAAACTACCTCAAAACATCAGTAAGAAGCCTCAGGAAAAACCTGCTCTTCTCTTCTATTAATGTCATAGGGTTGGCCATCAGCATGTCGGTAGGCCTGTTAATGATTGTGCTGCTAACTGAGCTGCATTCGTTTGATGGGTTTCATGAAAATAAGGCCAGCCTATACCGTGTTACCTCTGCCAGCCAGATTCACGAAATGGATCTACAGCTCTCGTCAGCCTCACATTATATTGGTGAGCAGCTGGCCACCCAGGTAGCAGGCATTGAACAGGTACTGATTATGCGGCCGGGCATTTCTGCCAATTTACAGGCCGGGCAAGAGGCCATTAGCCTCAACGGCTATTATGCCACGCCCAACTTTTTTGATGTGTTTTCATTTAAGTTATTGGCCGGTAACGCCAATACGGCCCTGGCAGCCCCCAATACCATTGTGCTCACGCAAACCCTGGCTGCAAAGCTTTTTCCTGACACCAACCCCGTGGGGCAAACCCTTGAGTTAGAAAGCACCGGGGGTTGGCAGCAACGCACCATTCAAGGCAAGGTAACCGGCGTGGTGGCCGACCCACCCGTAAACTCGCACCTGCAGTTTGAATTGCTGGTATCACTGGCCACTTACGCCCAGCCAGCCACCGGTAACGGGTGGAGCCCCCACTACCGCACGCGCCAATGGGCTTTTCAGCGCAGCTATGTATACGTGGTGCTTAAAAATGGGGTAAAGCCCCAGGCCATTGAAGCTGCCATGGCAGACATCATGGCTGAATACAACAATACTGAGGCGCGCCCCATTACCCATTTGCTGCAGCCGCTTAGCGAGTTTGTAACCAGTGATACCTATGCCAACAGAACGGGCCCTTCATTTTCTGGCAGGCGCATGGCCATTATGCTGGGGTTAACCCTGGTGGTGGTGCTTTCGGCATGCTTTAACTACACCAACCTGTCGCTGGCGCGGGCTCTGAGAAGGGCCAAAGAGGTGGGCATACGCAAGGTAAACGGTGCCTCAAGGCCACAGGTGTTTTTTCAGTTTATCACAGAGGCCGTGGTGCTGGCTTTTGTGGCCTTGGTGGTGGGGCTGTTGTTGTTTTATGTGTTAAGGGGCAGATTTTTAGCCCTGCCCAACCCGGCAGCCAATGGCTATACAATGTTTGAGTTGCACATAACGCCCCGCCACCTGCTGTACTTTATGCTGTTTGCCATAGGTATTGGCAGCCTGGCAGGTATTTTACCGGCCGCTTTTTTATCAAAGCTACGGGCCGGGGTGGTATTTCATGATGCCGGCAAGCTTAAAGTATTTTCAGGGGTAAGCCTGCGGCGGGTGTTAATTGTGTTTCAGTGTGCCCTGTCAATTGGGTTAATTATGTGCGCGGTGCTGGTGCACAAGCAATACCAGTATGCCCTCAATTATGACCCCGGCTATGACACTGAAAACATTTATAACATTGCCGTAAATGGCGATTATATTGATTTGCTTGAGGCCGAGTATGCCAAAATACC
>CAZXTW010000580.1:0-4627 GCA_964643525.1 uncultured Roseivirgaceae bacterium | reverse complement strand
GCTTCACATAGCAGCCGGAGCTGTACTGATTGCCGTCAAGCACACCACCTTCTACCACAGTTTTGCCCCCCTGTTTCTGCACCTGCTCTATGGTGCTCAGGTACTGGTTTACGGCCTGCGTATCAATTAATGGGCCTACATGGTTGGCTTCGTCCAGTGGGTTGCCAATGCGTAGCTGGCCATAAGCAGCGGCCAGTTTGGTCTTTAGCTCATCAAAGCGGCTTTCGTGCACAATTAAACGGCGGGTGGTGGTGCAGCGCTGCCCGGCAGTACCTACAGCCCCAAACAGGGCGGCGGGCAGGGCCAGCTCAAGGTCGGCTTCTTTTGATACAATAATGGCATTGTTGCCGCCCAGCTCAAGCAGGGCACGGCCCAGGCGGCGGCCAACGGCCTCGCCTACTTTTTTACCCATGCGGGTGCTGCCCGTGGCCGATACCAGGGGCACACGCTTGTCGTTAGAAAGCAGCTCGCCAATGCGGTAATCGCCAAATACCAAGCCGCTAATGCCTTCGGGTAAGTTGTTAGCAGCAAATACCTTAGCTACAATATGCTGGCAGGCTACTGCCGAGATAGGTGTTTTTTCTGAGGGCTTCCAGATGCATACATCACCACATACCCAGGCCAGCATGGTATTCCACGACCAAACCGCTACCGGAAAGTTAAACGCACTGATAACGCCCACAATACCAATGGGGTGCCACTGCTCGTACATGCGGTGGTTGGCCCGTTCAGAATGCATGGTGAGGCCATACAACTGGCGCGACAGGCCTACGGCAAAATCGCAAATGTCAATCATTTCCTGCACCTCGCCCAGGCCCTCCTGGTACGATTTACCCATTTCGTAGCTCACCAGCTTGCCCAGGTCTTCCTTTCTTTCGCGCAGGGCATTGCCTATCTGACGCACTACCTCGCCACGCTGGGGGGCAGGCACCTGGCGCCATACCTTAAATGCCTTCTGGGCAGCAGCCACTACGGCCTCATAACCGGCCTCATCACTGGCCTGTACCTTACCAATGAGCGCACCGTCAACTGGCGAGTACGAAGCTATCTCATCGCCATTGGTGGCTATCCATTCACTGCCAGTGCTGGCTCCTTCGTGCAGGGCCTCTATCCCTAAATTGGTCAGGGCCTGTTCAATACCAAATGCGGTTTCTGTCATTCCGTTTAGTAATTTATTGTCTTGGGTTAAGTATATCTCAAATTTGCCGCAAAGCTATGCAATTCTTTAGAGATTAGAGTTTAGCGGCAAGAGATTAGTGTTAAGATGTTAGATTGGCATATAACAAAAAAAGGCCGCGCATTGTATGCGCGGCCCATGCAGGTGTAGCGGATTTAAGAGTTAAATCCTGTAAACTACATCGATCACCAACCTAAACCATAATATTGTTCCTCTCCATTAGGGTACTGCCCTTCAATCAGAATCCCCCCTTGCTTTCTTGCCAGGACCCTTTTCAGGTCATCTACCGTCCTGATCTGCTGCTTATCAATTGAAGTTACAATAAACCCTTCTTTGATATTGGCATCCAACCACTTCCCTTCTTCCAGTTCCTTTAACCGTACGCCACTTTCAATACCCAGGTCAGTCAGCTCATCAGGTGTCAACTCCTCAAAAATGGCTCCTTCAATCTCACTTGATGAACGGCGAACGATGATCTCTGTATTGCCTCGGGCATTTTTCAGGGTGGCAGTTGCCCTTTTGGTTTTGCCATCTCTGATAAACGTCACCTCTATATCGTCTCCGGGGCGATTCAATGCCACCTGCTCTTGCAGCTCGGCCACATTGGTAATCTCTACCCCGTCAATTCCTGTAATAATATCGCCCTGCTCCAGGCCTGCATCATCGGCAGCTGTGTTTTCGCCCACTGCGTTAATGTACACGCCGTTTAGCTCGTCAATCTCCAGGCGTTCGGCCAGGTCGGCATTTACATCTAAAATACTAATACCCAGCAGGCCTCTCTGCACCTCGCCAAACTCAGCCAGGTCGTCTACCACCTTGCGCACCAGTGATGAGGGCACCGCAAAGCTGTAACCGGCATAGGTGCCTGTTGGGGTGGCAATGGCTGTGTTAATACCAACTACCTCACCATTTAGGTTCACCAGGGCACCGCCACTGTTGCCAGGGTTTACTGCGGCATCGGTTTGTATAAAGGCCTCTATCTGCAGGTTGTTGGCATCGCGTAAAATATTAATGTTTCTGCCCTTGGCACTCACAATACCAGCGGTTACTGTGCTGGTTAGCTCAAAGGGGTTGCCCACGGCCAACACCCATTGGCCTATCTGTAAGTTATCTGAGTTGCCAAAATTCAGGTACTGCAGGTCTTTTTCATCTATTTTAATCAGGGCCAGGTCTGTCGTAGGGTCAGTGCCAATTACCTCTGCAGTGTAGCGGCGGTTGTCGTTCAGGGTTACCTCTACCTTATCGGCCTTTTCAATTACGTGGTTGTTGGTTACGATATACCCATCGGCCGAGATGATCACGCCTGAACCACTTGAGCGGCCCTGGCGGCTGCGGGGCTGGTCGTTGGGGTTGCCAAAGTACTCGCGGAACATTTCATCAAACGGGCTGCCCCGGCGTGCGCTATAATCACTGCCCTGGTAGCTAGAGCGAATGTATACCACCCCAGGGGTAGCAACTTTGGCTGCCTGTACAAAATTAATGCCCTCGGGCACTATAAAGCCAGCTGTATCGGGCCTGCTAAAGTTTGAAAACTTAACCTGCTGGCGCTGCTCTAGTGTAGGCCCGCCCTGGCGGTCGTCTTTCATAAATAAGCTGAAGCCCCCAAGGGCCACCAGTCCGCCAAATAACGATGCGAAAATAAGTCCGAATATAAATTGTCTCTTGCTCATATGCTTGTTGCTCATGCTACGGTTTGAGTTTATAACAGATCATTGAGGTTTCAGGTTTCTTAACGCAAGCATAGCCTGCTGGTTGTAATGCCTTAACAACATTTAACAAAATGGTGCCATTCGTTAAAATACCATAAAAAAAGCAGGAACATTGCTGTCCCTGCCACCAGGTGCCGGTATGCACCTGCTACCAACTACACATACCCGTCTTTCATTCATTCACCCTTTTACTGCACCGCAATGGTGGTTTTGAGGGGCTTCACCTCTTTTTTAGGGATGGTTACCAGCAAAATGCCGTTTTCGTATTTGGCCCCAATGTTATCACTGTCAACATTTTCGGGCAGGTAAAAGCTGCGGCTAAAGTTGCCGTAGGCGCTTTCTACCCTGCGGTAGTTTCTACCTTCGTCGTCTTTGTTCAGCGTACGGGCACCGCTAATGGTCAGCTTGCCATCTTCCAGGTCAATCTTAATATCTTCACGACTCAGGCCGGGTACGGTTGCCTGCACTTCAAAGGCGGCATCTGTTTCGGCAATATCTACACTGGGGGCAAAATTGCGGCTACCGGCGTTGTTGCTGGTGGCATTGTGGCCATAGGTCTCATTAAAAAAGCGGTTTACAAAACTGTTAAACGTGTGGTGTGGTCTGCGATAATTAACAAGTGTCATAACTATTGTGTGTTTTTAGTTTGTTTCAAAATCAAATACACCACCACTATAGTCAAAACCGTGCCAGTGCTCTTTCGGGGGTTTGCCAAAGCAAAACAATGCCATAATGACCGAATTAGACATAAAAAGACAATAGATTAGTGACATTATGTCTTTATCAGGTGTTTTCGGCTCTTCAAAGTGGCATTGTTAAGCAGTGCTAGGGTACTGTGTAAAGGGTGGAGGGGGTTGTGGCAACTGTAAACTATTGAAGCTGTCAGATCAGTTTAACCCGGAGGGATGTATGAGGTACTGCTGATTTATCATGAGCAGCATTAAATAATTAATGTGTTGGTTTTGGCTTGCTTTTGTGTTAAGCTTTATCCTTATAAAAGTACAAAAGCAGCCTCGAGCGGAGGATGAGCGGACCTACGTCGGACCTCCATTTTTTAAATTTTTGGTCGTTTTCTTAGTTTTATACAATTTTTTGGAGTCTAAAAGTGAATTATAGATTCTTGACTCATGAGTCTACAGTTTGGCTTTTATCGCTTCAACCTCACTCCTTGATAGACCAGTATAGTCTATTAACTTATCAATTGATTCATTTCTTTGAAGCATCATTTTCGCAAACTCTAATTCTCGTTCCTTTCTACCTTCTTTCCTGCCCAGGTTTTTGCTATCTATATGATCTTGATTGTACACGCCTATCATAGTTTCTCCAAGGTTTTCTTTTAGAACAGTTTCAAAAGCTGTTTTGCTGTGAGAACGTGGTTAGAATATAATTAGATAGAGCCTGAATTTCGCGATTTGGCAGACTGTGGTTGTTACGTAAACATCACAGCAATAAGCCTAAAGCTTGGCTTTTATCGCTTCAATTTCCTCTAATGTGAAATGCGTATAGCGCATGATTTTATCAATTGGCTCATTGTCTTTTAGCATGATTTGAGCTATTTCAAGATAGCTTTCTTTCCTGCCTTCTTGCCTGCCTTCTTGCCTGCCTTTAAAAAGCCCTCTGGCTTCGCTGTCTCTATGATCTTGATTATATACGCCAATCATGTCTCCTCCTTTGGTTTCTTTTAGGACAGTTTCAAAAGCTGTTTTGTCCTTAAACGCAGTACGAATATAATTTAATATAG
>CAZXTW010000579.1:0-4643 GCA_964643525.1 uncultured Roseivirgaceae bacterium | reverse complement strand
CCCGCAAATCCCACCAAATATAAACGCTCTCGTCTAAACGATTGAGCCCCTTTTGTCTCTGAATTTTGAGCTACATCTTCATTTTCAGAAACGCTTTTATCCCAACATCACAATTGCGTCTAATCGCTGCTAATCCATAGAAAGAAATAGCCATGAAGAATGAAAAACCATCTAACATCGTTGAAGACGAGCGTGTCTTTACAACAAAAGAAGCCGCAAAATATTTAGGAAAAAGCCCTCGCACCCTTGAGGGGTGGCGTAGAAATATGGGAGGTCCTGAGTATTCTAAAACAGGTGCTAGCAAAAATGCTGGCGTTGTCTATCGTAAATCTAAGCTCGATGAATATTTAGATCGTTACACCTACTCATCTACATCAGAGTACCCCAAGTAAAAGTAATTAGGATGTCTCCAAAATTCTCTTTGACTCATTCACTTGATAACTAAGAATTAACTGTTCAAAAGTTACTTGCCCCCCACTCAAATAAGTAGACTATTATGACCCCTCAACGGCTTCATCATATTACCCCTGGTAACAAGTATAGAGATTGGCGTAAGCATCGTAACCAAGCATTTGCTTTATCGATGGCTTACCGGTCTTTAGGCCCAGCTTTTCAAAAAAAGGCAGACCGTGTTTTTACATGCGCCAGGCGAATTGATTTAAGCCCTAAAGAACCAGACGAAATAGGGCAATCGGTTTTAAATCGATATGGATGTAAGGACCGTTTGTGCCCCGGGTGCCAATCATCAAGAGGGCGTAGGAATTTCTCAGAGCTTTACCAAGTCTACGAATTGTATCGCAAATCTAACCCAAATGACTTTCCGGCAATGTTGACCTTAACGGTTCCGAATATGCACGCCCATCAATTAAAGGAACGACTGAGCGAGCTTTTAATAGGGTTTCGCCGGTTAACACGCCGTAAGGCTTTTCATCAGTCAGTAAACGCATGGTTTAGGGCATTAGAGGTCACTTACAATGCAAAGAAACAAACATACCACCCCCACATCCACACATTGCTGATGCTTCAGCCAAAATACTTCGATAAAGACAAAGACTTTTATGTGCAGCACAGTGAGTGGTTAGCGATATGGCAAAAAGTTATGAAACGGCAAGACATTAAACACCTAGATATCAGATTGCTTCGCCCGCATCCAGCTGACCCAAACGATAGAACAATGAGTAAAGCTATCGCAGAACTAGCAAAATATGCAACGAAGCCCGCAGATATTTTCATCCCTACAAAGGGGGGAGGGTACAGGGTTGAACCTCAAATCATTCATGCTTTGCACTACACATTAAAACGCCGGCGCTTAACAGCCTACAGTGGTCCTTTCAAGGACTTGCGTAGTGAGTTACCGGCTCAAGAATTCCGACCGTTGGAAGATGACCAAATGGACATTTACCTTTGGGAGGATGAATCCGATGAGCTGCCACCTGATTATTATCTACATGAGGGGCAAATCATCAATAACGGCAACATGAGCAATGAAAGGAAATAGCTATGCCATTATTTTTTAAAGGAACGATCAGAGGGATACGCCCAAAAACATACGAGGGCAAGACAACTTATATCTTGCAATTTTTGGAAGACCGACCTGATGGGTCAATTGATAAATATGACATCAAATTGCCCGACAATGTCGCCCCAACAAACTTTGATAAAGGACAGGAAACGTCAGTGCCGATCTTGATTTCATCAATGAATGGCAACATGTACTACCGCGTTGATGGTGTTGCTTTCAACGCTGCTGTCCCTGCAAAGCGTTAGCTCTGTATGCAGAGATCAGAATTACCGGAAAAGATGCATCAATCCTTGGTCACTGCTAACACCAACTAACTTGGGCGGACAACCGCGCAATGCCCGCCCGGGTTTATCACCCTCTGAGAGATTACACATGAAAAAGCAATCAAAATTAGAACGCTCGATAAATCGAGTGATCGGGACAATTATAACTACAATCATCAAAACTCAGTTGTGGATGGGTTTAAGTCTGTTAGTGGCTCATATCTTCTATTGGAAATATCAGGATATCGGACAGGCGATGGCCGTTTATTTTCTAATGCAGTTTCTGACTTTTGGCTTGATCTATAATTATTGGTACAACTTCCTTGGCCCCCTATATACCGGAAAAAGAAAATATAATGATTATATACACTCACTATGCATGATATTTATGCCCATTGTATTTTTTGTAACTTACCCCAAAGCCAGAAAAAGATTATTGCGTTGCTATAACATCGGTCAGAAGTGGATGGCATCAGCAAAGGCCAGTGAACTCAGAGAGCGCGAAAAAGAACACGAGCGGTTCCGTACTCACTTAGTTAAAGAACGTGAGCAGTTCCGTGCTCGCTTAGTTAAAGTGAAAGAGTGGTATATGGAACGCCGAAGCCGCCAAGACAGCCAACAATTTATTAAGTCTGTAAAGGCTATCGGCCAACACTTGATACAACTTGATCCCTATTATCACTGGGACAGAGATTCCACAGAAATAAGAGAAATCTTTGATAGATATCAACACGCAGTCCCAAGCCATAAGGAAAATATTGAACACCATTATCGGCAATCATTGGCTCCCATCGATGATGGTAAAAAACTACCAGAGGTTAATCTCAAGCAACCAACGCTTGAAGGGAAGTTGCTTTATTTAGCTGCAGTAATCCGCGCAGAAAAAGACAACTACTACAACAGGCTAGATTTTAGTCGATCAGATTTCAATGCTGGACGTTATGTATATACCTCTAACCGTTCCGCCATCGATATTAAATATTGGTCAAAAAACCTTCCCTCAATCAATGCCTATCTTGGCGGGGAATGGGTGGTAGAACCACTAGACGGGACATCATTGGTGTTATACCAGCTTGCAGAGCTTCCGCCGCTTATCCCTTTTCAAACAGAGTTCCTTCAAAAAGACCGCATATTTTACGGTTTTAATGTCAGGACAGGGGAGCGTTATTACACCTCGCTAGAGGTGATGCCGCATACACTCGTCGTTGGGAAAAGTGGTTCAGGTAAAAGTGTGTTTTTAAATCAAATAATGGCTTCCCTCATTTACAATATTGATCATTTTGAAAAAATTTATCTTATAGACTTAAAAGGAGGCGTCGAACTTTCCAAATATAACGGCCTTCATACTAAATTGCATTTGGTCGACCATTACGATGACTTATTGAGCAACTTCCAGCAAATCATTACTCAAATGGAAGACCGCCTTAAGCATATGAAACAAAATGGTCTAACCCTTTTTGACGGACCACATCTGTGCATCATCTGCGATGAATTTGCACAAATCGCTCAATATCCTGCTATCACCAAAGAAGAGAAAGACAATAAATTACAACTACAATCCTATTTAAATCGTATTTCAATGTTGGGACGAGCTCCTAAGGTAAATCTGTTTCTACAGCTTCAAAAAGCCACAGTTCAAAATATAGACTCCGGTTTGAGAAATAATATCGCAACTAAGATTTGTTTCAAAGTTCATTCCAATTCAGATGCAGCCACAGTCTTTGGTAATACGGAAGATTTACCAGCTATTGCGTCCTTGGGTGGTTTTAAAAATCTTCAAAAAGGTAGATATATTCTTTCCGATGACATAAGCGGAGAGGACAGTTATATGCAAAGCTCCTACGTTGCGCCGGACTTTCCGCTGGCCCGTCTACTACAGACGGCTGACGATGCGCGAGCGGTAAGTGAGGCGCAAGTCGACGAGCAAGAGAGTGAAGCCGAGCGAACGCATGTGAGTAAGGGTGAACGATTGAGCAAGGAGAACTTGTAACAAGCGTCCGCGAGCGCATGGATAGAGGATCGATAGATCGACAGCGGAAAGTCCGGCGCAACGTAGACTTTAATTTACGGGCATCACAGTGCATAAAGAGGACAGAAGGTGAAGCATTTGGAGAAGTAATTGGACAACCCCTGCCCGCACTGTCAGGTCAAGACGCTGGGGCCAAAGCCCCGGCGCATCTTAATCGAACTTCTTTAAAACCAACCTCGTTTGCTACGTATTCGAGAACGGCGTTTTTTTCTCCACTCTGCTATAAAGCGTCGAAATTTTGCCAACATGTGTAACGTCACATATATGATAAAGGCGCTTTGCCAGAGTATTAGTTCTAATTCCATTTTCACTTCTCCTTTTTTGTTATAGGAGAATTATGAGCCGTATCTAAAGGGAAGTCATAGAGGTAGGGTTCCTAGTTGGCAGGCTCAATATAAGATAACCCCGAAGGGACTTATGAGCCGAAACTGGGATGCCTCTTGACTTCCCTTTAGATGTTAACTGCCCTGTAAAAAACGACATAGAAGACCATATGAAAATCAAACGGCCGTGATGATGAAAACAAGACGATCACTTTTAAAGACAGTAAACACAGCCATTCAAAAAAGATTATATCGGATATGAAGAGATATTCTTTAAAAGAAAAAAAGCTTTTGCCCAAAGCCACACTATGCTGAACGTACACGACAGTTAATGCACATATCCATCAGGCAGGTACCAAGGTGCGCGCCACATAACGCTGGCAACGCAGGTACCCGGTAAAGCCTGTGGGTATGTGTAGTAACTGCTTTTTGTGAAATTATTTAGATAAAACCTGCTCAAGAACTTTGTAAAAAACAATGTCCTGACGAACAACACCGAGAATGAA
>CAZXTW010000578.1:0-4649 GCA_964643525.1 uncultured Roseivirgaceae bacterium | reverse complement strand
TGACTGGGTAGATGCAAACAACGCCTGCTACTTAGAGCAACCCCGCACAGCCGCAGTACTTGAGCTGCAAAAAGATGGCCGCATCAATGGGGTAGCTGCCCCTGAAGGCAACCAGTTTGCTGAGCTTGACAGCGACTGCCAGGGCCCTGGCGGCCGTGGCCCTGACCACTATACCAGTGTGAGCATTTCACAGGTAATGTACGGCACAGAAGCTGATAAACTATACAAAGTATCATTCAAATACCGTGCAAGGCCTGCTGGCCGTGGCGAAAACCTGATGAAGCTTGACGCCCTGTGGAACGACCAGTACCTGCTTTCTGATGAAGAGGCTGGCAACCAATGGACGCAGGCTACCTATTACATGAAAGGCAAAGGCCACGATAAAATCACCTTTACTGACAAAGGCTCGCATAACTCTTATGGTGTGTTGCTTGACGATGTACAAGTACTTGAAGTTGATGCTGTACCCGCACCTGTTGCTGCTACTAACCTTGTAGTTAACCAGGCCGCCTCTACCTTCTCAAGCCTAACTCTCAACTGGGAAAATGGCACCGGCACCCAGCGCATTGTTATTGCCCGCAGGGGCGGTAATGTTAACCGCAGGGCCGACTTTCTGCCTCAAGATGGCCAATTCTACCATGCCAATGCTCAGTATGGACAGGGCTTTGGCTTTGGTGAAGACAGAAACGGTAACCCAATACAATACCTGGTATATGCCGGCACTGGTAACTCAACTACCGTTACTGGCTTAGAGCCCGGTGTAAAATACGGCTTTACCGTAATAGAATGCAGTGGCGCACATGGTTACTTAAATTCAGTTGTATACCAAACCAGAAACCTGCCCCTTGCAGTTGAAACAACCAACGGCACACCAGTAACTAACCTTACCGCTGGTGAGGTTACCTACCAGGAAGTTAACCTTTCATGGACTAATGGAGATGGCAATAGAAGGCTGGTACTAATGAATGGTGGCGACAGAAACAACGATGTAAGAATACCTGAAAGTGGCACTGAATACCCTGTAGGGTACAAATTCAGAAGCCACACGGTAGTATACAACGGTGCTGATGACCACACAACTGTAACGGGCTTACTGCCTGGCCGCAAATACAGCTTTAAAGTAGTAGAGTTTGAGGCCCAGCCTGATGGTGCTGAGCCGGTATACTACACCCGTAACCAGCCGTTGTTAAGGCAGCCTACCCAGGGCGTGCCTGCCAGCAACCTGGCCACTAACAATGTATCTTACCTGAACATTGACCTGAGCTGGACCAATGGTGATGGCACCAGCAGGTTGGTACTGGTTAATGGTGGCGACCGCAGCAACCCAGTGAAAAAGCCCGAAAACGGCGTACACTACCCAGTAGGGTACCAATTCAGAAACCAAACCGTAGTATACAATGGCAGTGGCAGCGAGGTGAGCATGGACAACAGCCTTGAGCCTGGCAGAAGCTACACTTTTGCTGTAATTGAGTACCAGACTGATAAAGAAGGCAACAACCCGGTATACCTCACCACCAAGCAACCCAGAATGAAGCAGTTGACAGACGGCACCCCTGTTGCTGAGGTTCGGTTTACTGAAGTTAAAAGTGATGAAATCAGCATTGAGTGGGATCCCGCCGCTGATAGCCACGGCTCTGTAGTATTGGTTAGAAGAGGCCGCAGCGTAGGTGTAAACACCGTTATGCTACCCCACGGCCTGCCTGTTAACCATGGCGATGGTTCATTCGGCTCTGGCACTAACCTGGGTAACAACACCTTTGTAGCCTATGTAGGCAAAGGCAACACCGCTACCATTACTGGTTTACTGGCTGAAAAAGACTACGCCTTTACGGTAATACCTTGCCAGGATCTGACCATGGTAGATCGCACCGTAGCATTGGCTTACTACATTAAAAGAAGGCCCTCTGGCTACCAGACTACTGATCCTGATGGTGAAGTTGACTTGAACATTGGCAACATTTTCCCCAACCCGGTTATTTCTGAAATGACCATTGAGGCCACTGAATGTGCCAATAAAGAATTTACCTACACCTTCTATAACCAGGCTGGTATGCCAACAGGCATCAGCGGTTACGGCACGTTCAATGCCGAAGGGGTAACGGTAATCACCAACTCTGCTGCCCTGACCGAAGGCACCTACTACCTGCACATGAATGTGCCCGGTATGAACATCAGGCGAGCCAGAATTAGCAAAGAATAACTATCAATTAATAAGATCCCTAACCAAAAAAAGGCCGTTTCAATGAAACGGCCTTTTTTTTATGCTTTTGTTAAAGGTTTTTCTAATACTATGCGGTGTTCGGCACTGTTGGCACGGGGCAGCACCTCAACAATATGAAAGCCCCTGCCGATGGCAAACAGCAACATGGCCTGGTGCCTGTTTAATGTTTTAAACCGTATGGCCCGGTAGCCTTCAGCTTTTGCCCAGGCTTCCTGCCGCTCGGCCAGTAATTGGGCCAGCCCCAGCCTGCGGTATTGTGGGGCTACCCCACCCATCCAGCTATAAAAAGTGCCGTCAGCATCGCGTTCATACCCCACCTTAAATGCTACGGGGCCATCGGCTGCTTCGGCAACCAGCACCAAATGCGGCACCCCTTGTAGGCGCTTATGGTACTCAGTGGCCCGGTGGGGCTGGTTAAACTCAGGCACCAGGTCAGAAACTGCCACTGCCTCTGCTACCGTACCAGTCCGCAGCACAATGCCCGGCGGCATTGGGGCCACCCCTGCCATGGCTATTGGTTCATCAAATCTTCAATCTCTTCTGCCTCAATGGGTATATTCCGCATCAGGTCTATCAGCCCATCCTCGGTAATCACCACATCATTTTCCAGCCGTATACCTATCGTATTGCTGGGGTTATCCTTATCGCGTACATAAATGCCGGGCTCTACTGTAAACACCATGCCGGGCTCCATCTTCATATAAATATTACCTACGTCGTGCACATCAAGGCCCAGGTGGTGCGAAGTGCCATGCATAAAATACTTCTTGTACGCAGGGCTGTCTTCTTTCTGGTCAGCTATATCCTTCTTAGTCAGCAGGCCCAGGTCTAGCAGCTCACCCTCCATTACCTTGCCTACTTCCTTATGGTACTCGGTAATGGTATTGCCGGGCCTCAGCATATCCATGGCCGCGCGCTTTACCCGCAGCACTGCATCATACACCCGGCGCTGCCAGGGGCTAAACCTACCGCCAACCGGTATGCTGCGTGTCATATCAGCCGCATAATTGGCATACTCGGCCCCTACATCCATCAGCAGCACATGCCCCTCCTGGCATTGCTGGTTGTTCGTAATATAATGCAGCACACAGGCATTGGGGCCACTGGCCACAATGGGCGTATAAGCAAACCCACGCGAGCGGTTGCGTACAAACTCATGAATATACTCGGCCTCTATCTCATACTCCATCACACCGGGCTTTACAAAGCCAAGTATCCGTCTAAAGCCTTTTTCTGAAATATCGCAGGCCGTTTGCAGGGCATCTATCTCAAACTGCGATTTTACCGCCCGCAGCTTATTCAATACCGGGGCTGAGCGGTGGTACGTATGCAGTGGGTAATGCTCCTTACACCACTTCACAAAGCGCGCGTCGCGCGTTTCTACCTCTACCACGGCTCTAATGTGCTCGTTCGTATTCAAATACACATGCTCTGCTTCAGCCATTAACGTATTGAACAGCCGCTTAAAATCGCTTAGCCAATACACTGAATCAACACCTGAGGCAGCTCTGGCTGCCTCCTTGGTATACTTCTCACCCTCCCAAATGGCTATTTCCTTACTTGTGGGCTTTAAAAACAGCACCTCGCGCAGCTTCTCATCATGAAAGTCAGGGTACAACACCAAAATACTTTCTTCCTGATCAATGCCACTCAAATACAGCAGGTCTGAATTTTGTATAAAATTCATCGTGCCATCGGCATTAGTAGGCATAATATCATTGCTGTGAAACACAGCAATTGAATTGGGCTTTAACTGTTTGGTGTAGCGTTCACGGTTTTGAATGTACAGCTCTTTAGATAAGGGGGTATACTTCATGGTGTTCTAATAATATAATAAAAGCGTATCTTGTAGGGCAGGGCCAGCGGCCAAACAAACCCATTGTTACTCAGCCTGTCAGGGGCCAATTGTGTAATAATAATGCAAAAATATTGGCTATACATAGGTTTCGTATTCTTTTTTGGTGCAGCACAGGCCCAGCCTGGGCCACAAAAACACTGGGTATGGCTGGCCAACAAAGGGCCTGATGCACCCACCCAATACCAGGCATGGCTTGGCCACCCGGTGTACCGTCCCTACCTTGATAGCCTGCAGGCCATGGGCCTGCAAGTGGCTGTGGCCTCTAAATGGCTCAATGCCGTGAGCGTAGTTACCCACAACGCCAACACACTGACCCAATTGAAGCGCTGCCCCTGGGTAGCCCACCTGCAGCCAGTGGCCACATTGGCCCATGCTGACCTTAATCACACACCTGGCCCGGTACCCCGGCAACAAGCATATACCTTTGCCCTGCGCCAAATTAACGGCGCCGCCATGACACAGGCTGGGTACGACGGCACCGGCATCAAAATTGGCATTATTGATGGTGGCTTTCTGCATGCCCCAACCACACCTGCCCTGGCCCACCTCTTTGCAAACGGCAGGGTGCAG
>CAZXTW010000577.1:0-4650 GCA_964643525.1 uncultured Roseivirgaceae bacterium | reverse complement strand
GCCGCCACGTTTGCCACGGTTATGTTTTGGGTGCCCCCGTGTAATACAGTAAACTGTTCCGGGCTAACTACCAGGCTGCTGCTTTCACTGGGTGTTACGGTTCTGGTAATGACCAGGGGGCAGGCCTGTGCCGCCACGCCGGTGGGGTTGAATTGTATGGTATGCTGGCCACTTTGCGGGTAGGTTACCTGGTATTGGTCAGTACCCACCTGGCTGCCCAGGGTTACTACTGAGCCGGCTGGCATTACAGGTGTGTAATGGCTCAGGTTGTAGCCCGGCAGGTTAAGCAGGGTAGCTGCGCCCTGGCACACATCAGTAAAGTTGCTGGCAGGCAGCGTGGGGGTGGCACTTACCTGCACGGTTACTGAAAAGCCGCAGGCACCGGCAAGGTCATTGACATGCCTGAAGTTCAGGGTTTGTGTGCCTGCCACGCTAAAGGTGGCCCCCACCTGGCTGGCATAGGTAGGGTCATTGCTGCTGGCCAGTGGCGATATGTTGGTGATGCCATTGGCGTTTGCCGAGGTGATGAGGTAGTTGTAGAGGTTTACGCCGCTAATTTCAATCTGGCCGTAGGCCCCTTCACAAAATTTGGGTGTGCTGGCTGGCAAGCCGGGGCTGGGGCATGACATGAAGGTGGTTGTCACGGCCTGGTCAGCCAGGTCACCACAGGGGCCAAAGGGCAGGGCGGTAATGGTGTGGGTTTGAAAGGGGGTAAAGTCAGCATGGTCAATGGCTGCCCGCCCGCCAGGTGTTGTGGTGGTAAAAAGCTCAGTGCCGTTCACCAGCCATTTATACCCTTGCAACACCCCTGAAAGGGAGGCATAGGTTACGTAGTACTGGTGTATGGTGCCCTGCTGCAAGCCAGCATCTTCACTGAGGCCTGTAGTGGCCAGGCTGGGGTTGCGCGTTAAGGGTACGGTGGTGCTTTTGCTGTAGGTTCTGGCTACACCATCAAGCCCTGTGTGCTGCCATGATACGGTTACGGTAGGCGTCAGGTTGATGCCCCTGGTATTGGCCCAGGTTACATTTAAGGCAGTTGTGCCGTTGCTTATGGTGGTTTGTACTGGCCAGGTGGCCGGGCTGCTGGCCAGTGTGGCATCAGTAATTTGCCAGGTGTACCCACTGCCAGCATTAGCGGCAGGGTGGCCGTTAAGGGCCAGTTCAAATGTGGTGGTAGTGCCGGTGCATGGGTTGGGGTTGGCAGGGGCTTGAATAGTGGCCGTATTGGGTACAGATACAGTGGCCGCGTAGGCGGTTAAGGTGCCAGAGGCACAGGTGGCCGTTGCCTGTGCCGTGATGTTGTAGGTGCCTGCATTGCCAAACACAATGTTTACGCGCTCACTGGCACTGCTGGTGGTGCCTACCTCAGCGCCCTCTCTAAACCAGGTAATTTGATCAATGGCATTAGCAGAGGTTACGTAAAAGCTGCCCGCGCCGCCCTCTATAATTTGGGCCTGATCTGCATTGATTGTGCCGGTTATCTGGCTGCTTTCATATAAGGTGTAGGTTGGCGAGGTAAGGGTCTCGCCTATGGGGGTGTTGCCTCTTTTGCCAATTACATCTGCCTTGACTACAAAGTTGGTGATATTGTTGGGGTTGCTGGTTATGGTTATTTGTTTCTGGTCAATGGCAGTGCCGGTTACTGTAATGGGCAGCACAGGGTCAGTATACCAAACCACGCTGCTAAAAAGGTCCTGGGCGGTTAAGCCTTCTAAGGTAAAGGTATTGGGCTGGTCAGTGCACAGGTTGGTATTGGCTGGCCCATCAATATAGTATACCGGGTTGGCTGGGGCAGTAACGCTTACTGTTTTGCTTACGCTCTGGCTGGCAAAGCACCCACTGGCCGGCTGGGCTTTTACCACGTAGTTGCCCCCGGTTGGTATAAACAGGTCAATGCTGGTATTGGCATTGGTTGTGGCGGCAAACTGGTCGTTCAGGTACCAGTTGATGTTGCCTATTAAACAGCTGTTGGTGGCACTGAATGTAAAGGTGGCCGTACCACCCCCTACTATGGTGGCAGGGCTTTGGGTTATGGAGCCTGAGTAGCTGGATACTACAGTATAGGCTGATGCCGAGGCTATAGCCGTGCCATTGCTGGCTGTTATGGTGGCAGTAATGGCTACCGAGGTACCGTTCAGGCCACTGGCAAACTGAAGGCTTTCTGTTAAGCTGTTAAGCTGGCTGGTGTTGGTTACGGCACTTGAAGGGGTAACAGCCCATTGCACCGAGGTTACCGCCCCCCATGCCTGGTCTGGGTTAATGGTAAAGGTTTGGCTACTGCCCGCGCAAATGGTGGTACAGGTGGGGCCTGTTATGGTGCCGTCAGGCAATGGGTCAGGCAACAGTATGGTGGGCTGCTCTTGCGCAGTGTTGCCGTTTACAGGTGCTATGGGCTGTATTTGCGCCACGGCCATATGGCTGTACCCCAGGAGCAGGGCCAGCAGCAGCAGGCCGTACAGGCCAATGGGCCTCATGGTGGTATTGCCTAACAAGGTGTATTGTATGGTTTTCATGGTTGCTTGGTACTTGGTGTGGGCAGTCAGGTTATTTTTGGGTGGGGGTGTGGTAAATGGTTTCCTGCACGGTGCGCTTGCCGTAGGGGGTTTCAACCATAACCCTTACCAGCTGGCCCTGGTCATTGTACTGGTAGTATTTGGGCATGTGCTGCTGGTCAAATACGGCAATGGGTTTCAGGGTTTCGGGGTCATAAACCTGGCAGGTCATTTCAGCATCAATGGGTTGCAGGCGCGCATCGTCAATGGTAATGGCGCTACTGCCGCTGTTTGTTATGGCCAGTGCCAGGCTGGTGTTTTCAGTTACATTTGTTAAATCATCACCTGGTAGTTGCGCCTGGTACAATGCCCATTGGCCTGTGGTGGCTACCAGGTTAAACGCCTGCGCCCCAAGGGTGCCCCCACTGCCCAGGGTTGTGCTGAGGTTAAGGTTTGTAATAGCAGCCCCATTGGTGTGTACCCATAGGCTGGCCAGCAGGCCCTGGGCTTTGGTTTTTGCTGTAGCTGGCACAGCCGCAAATGCCCAGCTGCCACTACTGGCTATGGTGTAGGCCTGGCGGCCGCTGTGGTAAGTCTGGCTGGTTGTGCCAGCGGCGTTCTGGGTTTCAAAGTCCTCAAACTGTACGGCCTCATATTCGGCATTTTGTGCCGTAGCTGTTGGTACGCTGGTGCCGTAGCCCATTTTTATGGTGCTGGGTATTTGCAGGGCATTTAAGGTTTGCACTGCCTGGCCATGGGGCAGGTAGCGAGCCGTGTTGTTTACCGTTACCCAGCGGTTGGTGTTGGCCTCAGCCTCTGTCCAGCCCCACTGAAAGGGCTGTTGTAGGGTATAGGTGCCATCGGTTAAAATGGTTTCACCTGGGGTGACAGGGTGGGGGGCGTTGTAGGTATAACTGGCTTTGGGCCGCAGGCGGCCCTGTATGCCCAGGTCATAATCATTGCTGCCCGCCGGGTTCAGGTGGCTGTAGGGGTCATTGTAAAAGGTGTAGGGCCAGTGGTTGTGGTAGGTGGCTGCTGTGGTTGCCGTAACGTTGTCAAGGGCAACGCCGCCGCTTATGGTGGGGTACAGCTGGGCCACATCAGCAGGGTCAGCCACCTGCCGTGCTATGGCCCCCGCCATGGCGGCTGTGTTGTTTTGGTAGCCAGACCGTACTATGGTTAGCTGGGTAGCGCCGGCAATAGTAGCGCCTGCCTTTTTGCCCGAAGCGGCAAGGGTAAGCTCACCCAGGCCAGCGTTAACAGTTGTTACATGGTATAGCCCCAGGGTGCCTGTGCTGTTGGTAAAGGCCAGCAGGTCGCCCACAGTAAACTTATCAATAGTGCTGCCAAGGTTTGTAATTTGTGTGCCTGAAACCGTAAACTGGCCGCTGGTTAGTGTAAAGCCCTGGTTATTGGCTATTTGTTTCAATTCAGGGTATTGCCAGTAGGCAGGTATCTGGTAGTTTACCATGGCCCCCTGGCGGGCATCACTGGCCATGGTAATTACGGGCTGGCCGGTGGTTTTGTCATAGGCCAGCATGGTGGTGGTGGTGGTAATGCCGTCTTGCATGGCGGTTACCTTTTTCTGCACCGGGGCGTAGCTCACCACCTTTGAGGTGGTGTGGGTATATATGCCGCCTTCAGTCACAAACATGTTGCCCATGGCAAAGGCAAAGGGTATGGGCAGCACAAATAATACCCCTACTGAAAGGTCAATTTCAATGTTAATGTCTTTGGTGGTTTCAACCACGGCTTTTTGCGCCAGGGTAATGTCTTCTACCCTGCCCAGGTATTCCAGCTGGGGCTGTTCAAGCTTGCCGTTTACTACGGGTATTTTTTGGCCGGGTGCGTAGTATTCAACCAGCTGGTCAGTGATGGTTACTGCGTTTTGCTGGCGCACCATGTCATTGATGGTATAGCTGGCGGTGGCAAAGGTGGCTGTGCGCCGGGGCTGGCCGTGCATGCTGTTGACTATATAGCTAAAGTCCTGCTGCACGTAGTTAATGTCCTGAAAGCTAAACCGCAGCGGCGGTTTTACATCAAAGCCCCGCTGCACCCGCTGCTTTAGGGGGCTGTGGCGCGCAATAACGGGGTAGTCATAAGACGTGTGGTATTCGCTTACGGCATAGCCAGGGTTGGTTTTGCCGCTGTGGATGTT
>CAZXTW010000576.1:0-4652 GCA_964643525.1 uncultured Roseivirgaceae bacterium | reverse complement strand
GAGTTGATTTATGTGGGCGACCCCATGTGCTCGTGGTGCTGGGGCATAGCTAACCACCTGCGGCAGCTCAAAGACCATTACGCCCAGTTTAAGTTTAGTATACTGGTGGGTGGCCTGCGCCCTGGCGGTGGCGACCCCTGGAACGACGAGATGAAGGCCTTTTTAAAACACCATTGGGATGAGGTAAACAAACGCAGCGGCCAGCCCTTTGGCACCAGGCTGTTTGAACTGGCCGAGTTTAACTACGATACTGAACCTGCCTGCAGGGCTGTGGTGGCCGCCAGGCAGTGGATGGGCCCCTACGAGTTTGAGTTTTACGAGGCCGTAACCCGCAAGTTTTATGTAGAAAATGAAGACCCCAAGCAGGAGGCCTTTTATGAGTCTATCTGCCAACAGTTTGCCATACCCTACCAGGATTTTATTACAGCCTTTAACAGTGACGCTGTAAAGCAAAATACACAGGCAGAGTTTGTAGTAAACCGCAACTGGGGGGTAAAGGGCTACCCCACCATATTGCTGCGGGTTAATCAGGAGCTGTTTCAGGTAAGCCACGGCTACGCTGATTTTGAAACCATGCAGGCTGTTGTAGAACGGGTACTGCAAAGTGCCTAAGGCCTGAGGCCCTACGTTAATTTGTATCAAACAGGCAAGCCGCAGGTGCACCACCCTGGCGGCTTGCCTGTTGGCATTTTACATGCCCAGCGTTAACGGCCCGTTATCTTTTTAGAATTTCAAGTCATTTTACCTTACACTATTTTTTTATAAGCAAAATACCTATAAATTAACAGTATAATCTACCACTTACTTTAGTTCCCTCTAGTCACAATTGCTGTAGTTAGTCTTTTGATTTAGGCATTACTGCCTATTTATTGCTTTTTATTTCATTAAGTAATAATGGCAGCTATTTATCAAATAAGCTAACTCTATACTCCATTCCAAACCTGCTATGCCAGAGTTTTAACTGGCAACCAGGTATTTTATAGTACAAAACAGCTCAGCAGATTCAACAGGTGTTTGTTACAGACAGCCCCTGAAAGCTCTTGCCCAGGCGGTTGATGGTTAGAAGTTATTACCACTACATCTATAAATATTTATTTCACTAAAAATCACATACCATTATGATTGCACCACCCTACGGAGTTGCCATCCATGAAGCAGCAGCTTCACAAGATTTACCCAGAATGAAAGCCATGGTACAGCAAACTGAAGAATGGCTGAAGCAAACCGGCGATGTAGCCGCTGCGCTTGAAGGCCTTAAGCTTGAAATTGCCAAGCTTGAAAGGTCAGGCTACTAGTACCCACTACCAAACGCCTTCTTAGGAAAGCCCGCCTTTCCGGGAAGGCGTTTTTGCTTCCTGCCCCTCATCCATACTATTACTTACACTTAACCAAACCCATGATAAAAGAAGTAAACCCTGCCCGCGCCCGAAATGACCATGATTATGTGCAGCATGTGCCTGTACATGTGGTGTGGGAGATTACCCTGGCCTGTAACCTGAAGTGCCAGCACTGTGGCTCAAGGGCCGGTAAGGTGCGGCCCGATGAGCTTACCCTGGCCCAGTGCCTTGAAGTGGTAGAAAGCCTGGCCCGGCTGGGTACCCGCGAAGTAACCCTGATTGGGGGCGAGGCTTTTTTAAAACAGGATTATACTGAAATTATCAGGGCCATTAGGGCCCACGGCATGTATTGTGGCATGCAAACAGGGGCCTGGGCCTTTAACGAAAGGCGCTTAGACCAGGCCCTGGAAGCCGGCCTGCAGGGCATTGGTGTTTCTATAGACGGGCTTGCTCCTTACCATGACCAGGTACGGGGTGTAAAGGGCTCGTACCAAATGGCCATGAATGTACTCAAAAGAGCCAAAGCCGCCGGCATGAACAGAAGCGCCAACACCCAGATAGGGCGCGAAACCATGCCCCAGCTGCGTGAGCTGATGCACAATATTATTGACGCAGGCGCCCAGCAATGGCAAATACAAATGACCGTAGCCATGGGCAATGCGGTTGAAAATGATGATTTAATTATGCAGCCCTATGACCTTGACAGGTTAATGCCCTTGCTTTCTGATTTGTTTGATGAGGGTGTTGAGCGGGGGCTTACCATGGTTATAGGCAATAATATTGGCTACTACGGCCCTTATGAATACAAGCTGCGCAACATAACCGGCACCCACGCCCACTGGGCCGGCTGCAACGCAGGGCACACCACCATGGGCATAGAGGCCAACGGCATTATTAAGGGCTGCCCCTCATTGCCCACCAATGGCTATGCCGGTGGCAATGTAAAAGACCTGACTGTAGAAGAAATATGGAATACCAGCCCTGAAATACATTTTGGCAGACTGCGTGATTTAGATAGCCTGTGGGGCTTTTGCAAAAGCTGCTACTATGCTGAGGTGTGCCGGGCCGGCTGCACCTGGACCTCACACTCGTTGCTGGGCCGCCCCGGCAACAACCCTTATTGCCATTACCGGGTAACCGAACTGAAGAAACAAGGCCTGCGTGAACGCATACAAAAGGTAGAAGAGGCCGGCGGTGCCTCGTTTGATATTGGCCGCTTTGAGTTAGTTCTGGAAGAAATACCTACCCACCCCAACAGCATGGGTACCCCCATTGCCAGCAGTGAGGCCGAGGTACACAACCTATTGAATAAACCCATTAGTGGCACTGACAAAGGCCCTGATGCGGCTATGGGCGATACACCCCCTGAAATGGAGATTTGCCACAATTGCAACCAGTTTTTAAGGCATAATGAGGCCATTTGCCCCCATTGCCAGGCCGATACTAAAGTGGCCAGGCAACAGCACCTTGAAAAAACACAACAGGCCAGGGCCGCCATGGATACGCTAAGCCAGTTGCTCAACAAAATGGGCGTACCTACCACTACCTGAAAGCAGCACCAGATATGAACAGAGAAGGCCAGACCGTAAGTAATTACCTGCAGCCTGTACACAACAACAGGCAACCTGTTAATGAGCAAGAGCTTGACCAATATTTTGGTCTTGACATTGCCCGCCATGAAAGCCAACAGCCTTTAAGTGAGCTATTGGTTAAGCACGGAGCCCGCCAGCAGGTGGTACAGGGTGATTTGCCTTATGATTATTTTCAGGCAATGTACCACGCCCTGCAGGCCTACCCGGTACAGTCAATTTTTGATGTGGGGGCTGGCTATGGCCGCCTTTTACTATATGGGGCAGTGCTGCACCCCACTATTAAATTCCACGGGGTTGAAATTGTGCCGTACCGGGCACAGGCAGGCCGGGCAGCCGCCCAGCGGTTGGGCTTAAGCAATATGGCCATCTATACAGGCAATGCCCTACAGTTTAGCCCCTGGCCCACCACCACGGTAGTTACCATTATGAATTCATTTTACCATGCCCATTGGCCACCTATAGTGGCCCGGCTCAAGGCCCAGGCCGCCCAGACTGATTACCTGCTGGTATCAGTAGCGGCGGGTAATTTAATTATGGAGCAGCAACCCTGGCTTACTGAGGTGTTTCCGGCAGGGCCACCCGCCAGCAAGCTGGGCCTCAGGTATTTTCAAACTAATGCACCCCATCAGTAAACAAACCAAAACATGAAGCCACACACTATTGTGATTTTTGCTATCTTGATGGCAGGCTGCAGCCAAGCCAGCCAAAACAATAACCAAATACCAACCCCTAAACCTAAAGAAGCAAAAATGGATAACCAAACACCGAAAGTGACCGGCATAGGCGGTATTTTCTTTAAAGCCAAAGACCCCAAAGCCGTTAAAGCATGGTATGGCGAAAATCTGGGCCTTGCAGTAGGCGAATATGGCTCGCCTTTTGAGTTCAGAAACGCCCACCGCCCTGATGAAATCAATTACCTGAACTGGGATGCCTTTCCTGATACCACCGAATACTTTAAGCCCTCTGAAAAAGAGTTTATGATTAACTACCGGGTGCAGAATATTGAGGGGCTGGTAAAGAAGTTAAAAGACAATGGCGTAACTATTGTTGATGAAATTAAAGAGTACAGCTATGGTAAGTTTGTGCACATTGTAGACCCTGAAGGCAACGGCATTGAATTGTGGGAGCCCATTGACAGTGTGTTAACCGCCATGGGCGCACCCACTACCAAATAAGAGCTGGCAAAACAAAATTGCCCCCATACTATTGCGCTACCAGGTGTTTGTTAAACATTTTTTCAAATGCCTGGCGCTTTAGCCCCCTGCCAATAAATACCAGCTTACCCTCTCGGTTATCAGTAGCCTGCCATGGGGTGCCATCTGTCACTATAAAATTGCTTCTGGCGCTTTGCAGTATTACCCGGTTGGGGTAGTTGGGTATGGCAATAAAGCCCTTTACCCGGTACACCTGCTGGCGGTACAGCCGCACAATCCGGTTCAGGTCTAACGACAAATTGTTCAAGTCTAACGGCCCCGGAAAGGTAATGGTAAACGTAGTTATATTATGGCTGTTGTGGCCATTTGCCTCATGGTTATGATGGTGGTGGTGATCATGGTCGTGGTCATGGTCGTGTTCATGCTCTGGGTGGTGGTCATGATCATGCTCAGCAGAAGTGGCATTGGTTGCCAGCTCAACCCAGGCCGGTTTGGTGGTACCGGTGGCCATTACCCGGGCAATGTCAAACACACCTTGCTGCCCGGTAAATACAGCAGCATGGGGGTTA
>CAZXTW010000575.1:0-4660 GCA_964643525.1 uncultured Roseivirgaceae bacterium | reverse complement strand
GCTTCCTTTACTTCCAGCTGCTGGAATGCCCTCACACGTAGGCCAATAGTCATTTTTAGTTTAATTTAATGGCCAGGCGCATTTCAGTTTAGCATTACTATGGCAAAGCAAAACTTCATCAACTCAGATAAAATTGTAAGCTTCACGGCTATAATAATCAGTTTGGGCACCCTGGTCGTACTGTTCTACCAGACTGAACTCATGCGCGAGCACCAACGCCTGTCACACCTGCCCTACCTCATTATGGTTAATGAGGGCAGTTACAGCCCCAATTACAAGTTGGTTATCCGCAACCAGGGCATTGGCCCTGCCTTCATAGAATCTTCTACCGTGCACCACAACGGCAAAAGCTATGATATGGATCTGCCCAATTTTTTATATGAGTACATTCCGGCAATGGATAGTGTAGATAACCTGGGCCATTCTAACATCTTCCCTGGCCTGATGGTACCCGCCAATGAAGTCATTCCTATTCTGGAAGTAGACAACTCCTTGGAAACCTTTGAGCAACTGTTTGCTATTTTTGCTCAGGAAGATAGCCTCAGTTTTGAGTTTGTTTACCGCTCGGTTTATAACGAACGCTGGCGCGTTTCTACTGAAACGGTTATTCCTGTTAAGTTAGATTGAGGCATTAAAAAAGCGATACCGGCCACGCCAGCATCGCTTTTTTGTTGGTTTATTGCCTTATTAGGTGCACTGCAGGGCACTGGGGCAGGCATCAATTACTGAGCCACACTGCTCGTTCTGAAAGGTATCTAGCGTTTCTTCAACTATCTGAGATAACCCTCCCTTGATTGTTTGCGCCAAACTGGCTTTGTTCATGGTGGTAGTAAAGCTTTTTACGCTAAGCGCATCCAGATTCAATTTCTTCTTTTCCATATGTTTTGGTCATTAAAAGTTGTTTCACTTGTTAAAATAGCGCATTTACCAGCAAAAACCAATTACTTACCTGTACCAGCAAACCTGCTAAAGCGGTAGGTAAAATTCAGCATAAAATACTGTTGCAGGGCATTGGTAGCCACCTCTTCAAAGTAAGCTGCTGTGTTAGTACGGTTTATGGCCACATTTTCTTTTAGCAAATCAAAAACCGAAAGGCTTACCTCAGCCCGGTTATCTTTCATAAACTTTTTACCTATAGCAGCGTTCAAAAGGGCCACCTGGTTGTTCAGCGCCTCGTTGGTATAGCCGCTATAATGCACCAGGCTAAGGTTGCTGCGCAGCACCCAGCTACCAGGCAAAATCAGGCTCAACTTAGCGCCAACGGTTTGGGTTACATAATCATCATCAAGGCCTACCTGGGCTGAATTGCCTACCGTGGTCAAATCCAGGTTGTACGATAGTGTAAAGTCAACCCGCTCACTAATATTGCTGGCCAGTACCAGGCCTGCATTAATAGCTGTGCTGGTGGCTACATTAGTTTGCCCGTTTACCTGGCCTGGCGTACGCGTAAAGGTAATGCCAGCACTGGCGTTCAGGTTTGAGCTTAGCCAGCCCAAAGGCACCCCATAAGTGCTGAAGGTACGCACATTCCAATAACCATTGGCATTAATGGGTGTACTTAACTGGGCACCCTCATTCAGCACCGCACCCCCCGTAAGCACTGAGTCGGCATTGGCAGTATAGGTGGCATTGGCAATATAGTTATTGGTATGCAGCACCCTGGCCAGCAGAAAAAAAGTGGTACCCTTTTCAGCATTCGTAAAGTTATAGCGGCTCACCAGCGTAGTGGTTTTGCTCTGTTCAAGGTTGGGGTTACCTGTGCTTAAAAACAGGGGGTCACTGTTATTAACTACATTTTGCAACTGGCTAATAGAGGGGCTACTGGTGCTGGTGCGCAAAAACAAACGCCAGTTGGCTCGGGGGCTAATGGTATAGCGCAGCATCAGGCTGGGCAATACATCTTGAAACTGCCGCTCAATACGCCCCTGCTCAGGAAACAGCTGGGTACTGGTTAACGTGGCGTGCTGGTAGGCCACCGCAGCCCTGAACATCACCTTTTGCCCCCGAAACATCAGCCCGGCCAGGGGGCGGTGCGTTACATAGCGGCTATCAAACGTGTTTGAAAGGGCCGTATCCAGTTCGTTTACCGTTTCACTGGCAAACGTATAATCATACGTCCGTTGGTCGCTGTCTACACTGGTTACAGAAGTATTGTGCAGCAACTGCAACAGCATATTGCGCCGCAGCGGGTAGGTATAAATCAAATTGGCACTGTAAGTATGGTTTTGCCCGTCTGTATCAGTAAACTGGTTCAGGCTATCTTGCTGGCCGGCAAGCAAAAACTCATTGTCAGATGCCTGATAGGCCTCGCCGGCATCACCACTGTTCTGGCTGCTTAACAGCAACGACAACGTATGCCCAAACCCGGCAAAGCGGTGCCGCAACAACAGCCCCCCACTAAAATTATAGGCCGTAGCGTCACTTTGGTAGTCTGTGGCCGAGCGGTTTACCAGCAGGCCTGTTTGTGTACTGGTAGCCCCTTCAGTTAGGCTGGCGGCCTCATTGTGTTGCAGGCTTAACCTGGGTGTAAAAATAATTGAATTGGCCCGGTTAATACTGTACTCTATGCGTGAGGTAAGCCGGTGGTTATGATTTACACTGCCGTTCAGGCTGGTGCCCTCATAAAACTGGCTGGCCCCATCTGTCAAAAACGTTTGCTGGTTCACCACCTCGTTCGTCAGATTATCAGTGCGGTTAAAAAAATAGCTTACATGTACTTTCAGGGCATCGCCCACGGCATCATTATAATTCAGCCCAACTGATTGGGCCTCTGAAATACCACTTTGTGCATCAGTTATAAAATTGCTGGTGGGGTCACTTCCAAATATCATATTCCTCAGGCCGCCACCGCCCCGGCTACCGCCACCGCCAACACCACGGGGGCCACGCCGGCTGCTACTGCTGCTAACGCCCAGCAGGTCTTCATTGCTAAAATTTACCTCATTCACATTATTACCCAGGCCCAGCAGGGTTAGGCGTTGGTCGTTATTAAAATAATTTACATTGCCTCCTGCTGTGTACGTATTGTCAGTACCATAGCCCGCATAGGCACGGCCAAAAGTACCGTCACGCATACTGGGTTTGGTTACTATATTTATGGTTTTGGTGGTGTTCCCATCGTCAAAGCCCGAAAATCGGGCCTGATCACTTTGCTGGTCAAACACCTCAATCTTCTGTATTACCTGTGCCGGTATAGTACGCAGGGCCAATGTAGGGTCGTTACTAAAAAACTCGAGCCCATCTACCAGCACCTGCTGCACAGCCTCACCCTGGGCCTCCACTCGCCCTTCGGTCACCACAATGCCGGGCATCTTGGCCACCAAATCTTCGGCATTGGCATCTGGGTTGGTTTTGTAGGCGGCTGCATTAAACTGCACGGTATCACCTTTTTGCTGTGCCGGGGGCACCTTGCCTGTAACCTCTACCCCTTCAAGCACTTGAATAGCCTGCTTAAGTAGTATGGGGGCAATGGTTATGTCGTTGCTTTTTACCCTTACATATTGGGTGTAGGGCTGGTACCCTACGCTGGTTACCACCATTTTATAATAGGCAGTGTGTAGGTCTTTTACCGTAAAATTACCATCAATATCTGCCGCTGCATACTTCCTGTTGGTGCTGTCTTTCAGGCTGGTCATCTGTACAGTAGCGCCTGGCAGGGCCTGTTGGTTGGCCACATCAGCCACCTGGCCTGTTACGGTAAAAGTCTGGCTCCAGCTTGCCAATGGCATGCATGGGCCCAGCAGCAGTACCAGCAGTATCTTAAAGTTAACAATGCGCATCGTTATCACAGGCTTTTACCTATTGGTTACCCCCACTACGCCCTCTGCCGCCTCGGCCGTTGCGGTTATTCATCCGCTCGCGCATGCGGCGCTGGCCTTCCTGCAGTAGCATGTCATACCGGGCATACTGCGCATCGGTTAGCAGGTCTTTCATCGCGGCATCACGCGTTTGGGCAAGTACAGGCATTTGCTCGCGCATGGTGGCAAAGTCACCACCATCACGCAGGGCCACCACCTGCTCAGTAAAGACAGCAAAAATCTGGTCTATAATCAGCTTTTGGTCTTCGGTTAAATCTGGTATGCTGTCCAGCACGTGCTGCTTTTGGCGGTTAATGCGCTCGGCGGGGTCACCAAAACCTCCACCAGGCTGTGCAAAAGCCATTGGGGCAGCCAGCCACACAGCGGTGAAAGTAAGTATAAGGCACCTGGTGTACTTTTTTAGGGCATTGGTCATCTTCGTTGCGTCTATCTGGTTCTCAATGCCACAAATGTATGCTGCACAGGCTAGCGCTGCCCAACTATTCAACCAACGTCCCCAAGACCTCAACCAACAGGTTTTAGATCTTATGCAAAAGAAAAGTTTAAGACCAAACGCATTTGACTTTACAATAGCCTGAAAAACCCTTAACTTGTTTTTACTTATCGTTTGTTAGTTTGCTTTTTATTGCCTGCCTAAGCCACTTCCAGCTATCATATTGCCTTGTTTTTCCGTATTGATATTGCCCGAATACATTGACACCCTTATTATGCCTGAAAAACAACAAGCTGAAAGCGCACCCCAGCAGGTGTCGCATCAGCATCAGCCTAGCGCAGTATCAAGCCCATCAGGGCAAGGCCAGCATGCTGACCACCGCCCTACCTTTGCTGACCAACAACAAATG
>CAZXTW010000574.1:0-4662 GCA_964643525.1 uncultured Roseivirgaceae bacterium | reverse complement strand
TTTACCGGTAGCAATGCGGTTGAAACCACCATAACCAACCTGCCCGCCGGTGATTATGATTATTTGGTGGTGGCTGAGTGTAACAACAACACCCAGCAGCCCGATGTGACGGGCATTTGTAATGACAGCCCGCCCTTTACCACTAATGCCACCGGTAGCTTTACCGTAACGGTTACCGGTTGTGCCCCACCCACTGGCATGCGCAGCAGCAACATTACCAATACTAATGCCACCATAACCTGGGCACCGGTATGCAATGCAGCGGCCTATACCTACCGCCTGTTAAGGCTGGTACAGGGGCCGGCAGGGGTGCAGCCGGTGGTAGAGCGCACCGGCCGGGTAAACAACAATACCGGGCAGCTGGCCTTTTCTGGCTTGCCAGCGGGTAGCCATTACCAGCTTATACTCACTACTGAATGCGTTGCAGGTATTAACTCGGCACCAGCGGCCCCTTTTAGTTTTGAAACGTTTGGTACATGCGCGCTGCCTGTTAATATTGAACAGGGCCTAACCTCACAAAGTGTGGCCAACCTGCACTGGGCGGGTGGCTTTGATGCCCATAAAATTGCCATTGAGTACCGCCTGCAAGGCAGCAACGACCCCTGGCGTGAAGAGCTGGCCGATGTGAATAATGCTACTTTGGTTGACCTTGCCCCCAACAGCGTGTATACCTACCGGCCGGTAGTGGTATGTAACCCTGGTGATGAGCCGGAGTATGGTGTTGAATCGTCATTGAGCACGCTGCCGCCCACCACTGATGATGATTTTGCTGGTTGCACACCTGTATTACAGGAAGAGATAGATTTTTACCGCAACAGCCGCGACTGGAGCTGCCCCCCCGGTACGCAAACGCCCTGCGGCCCTGGCCAGGGCTGTACTGGCAGCGTGCCGGTTAGCGCAGAAGCAGCCAGGGGCATACCCGAGCAGTACAGAAGGAGTTTTCCGCGCAGCCAGTGCACCAGCTGGACGCTGTACCGCACCCGCTGGGCACGTAGGGGCAATGCGTGGGAGTGGCTGTTTGACCCCAGCGGAGGCTACGCTCTGCCCCCCTGCGGCAACCAGCCGGGGGTAGACTGCTACGATACCAAACCCCAAAGGGGCACCGTGCTGGTGGTAGATGCCCGCAGAGACGGCAGCCAGAGTTACGAATACAGGTACGGCCACCTGGCTGTGGTAGAGTGTGTAGACCCCAGTGATGACTGGCAGTGGATACGCGTAACAGAATCGAACTTTAATACCTGTTATGCCACCACTGACGATAACGGCTTTACCCGCACCATTTACAAGCAGGATCTGATTGCGCTTGAAAGCACCATACAGTCAAAATGGGGGTTTATTTACCCTGAAGGGGCCCCGGTTGATTTAGGGAACGACTGCAGCAACCGCCCCGCGCCCGTGATTAACAGTGCTTTTGTAGTACCCACTGACGGTACAGCCACCGAGGTAAGGGTAGACATTGACCTGGAGGGCTCTAGCTGCCCTACCGACCGCCACGAGCTGGTGCTTAACCTGCAGCAGGGCGGCACCGGCCAGCCCATTACCCGCACCACCCAGATTGCCCCGCTCAATATGAACCGCGTGTACCCGCAGAATATACCCAGCAGCCAAACCAATATTGCCCAGCTTGACCCATGCTCTCGCTTTGAATATGCCCTAACCACCCGCTACCTTGATGCAGAAGGCAACCCCGAGCAGCCAGCGCAAACCTCAGCCCCCATTTTAGGGTACAACCTGCCGGCACCTGAAGGGCTTACTTATGATGAGGCCACGCAGGTGTTGTCATGGCAGCCCGTATGTACCAATTATAGTTTTATACAGTATGTGCTGCAATGCCGCTACCGCAATAACCTGACCACCACCATACCGGTTAATGGCACCAGCTTTGATGTAAACAGCCCCGGCGGGTTGTTTAATGAAGAGCAGTACCGCTGCCAGGTATGTGCCACTTATAATGGCGATAAATCAGTATGGAGCCAGGAGGCAGTGTTTACCACCCCCGTTTACCGCAACCAGCTGCCCTCGGTGCTGGCCCCTGAGCTGAGTACCTTTAGCCTGCTGGGCACTACTTACATCAGGGCCAGCTGGCAGCCCCTGGCTGTGGCTGGCACCACCGTACATTATGAGCTTGAACTACATGCTGATAACCTGGGCAACCGCATTAGCACCGCCAGTGTTGATGCCCGTGGCACGCATACGTTTACGGTAAACCGCGATGGCCAGTATATAGTACGCATCAGGGCAGTAGATGCGGCGGGCCAGGTGGGCCCCTCGCGCTGGACGGAAGCCACCCTGGTGGTTGACGAGTACCCCGACCGCCCAACGATTTACAGCGTTAATGATTTTAGCTGCAGTGGTGTGCAGTTGCGGTGGCGGTTTGACCAGCACCCCTCTGGCAGTACCCTGCCTGCCTATGTGTGGCAAAACCTGACGGAGTTCAGGGTGTACCGCAGGCAGGGCAACGCCACTGAGTATACGCTGGCCGGCACCATTACCCTACCCGAGCGCAGCTGGCAGGTAAACAGCTTTTTTTATACTGATTTTGGGGGGCTAAACGGCCCCGATACTGACTACCGTGTGGCAGCCGTGTACAGCAACCACACCAGCGAAGGCCGCAGCGATGCCTTTGCAGTAACCACACTGAACAGCCCTGCCGAGCGCCCACAAGTTAACAGCGTGGTCATGGATTATGACCAGGTAAGCTTTACCATTACCGACAGGGCCAATAACGAGGCGAGCTACCTGATTAAGTACGGGTATGACCTTGAAAACCTGATTTTTAGGGAAACCATTGCACAAGTGCCTGGCACTGGCAGCACCCTGACGCATACGTTTACCCTGGAACAAGAATGGCACCAGAGTGCCTACTATGACAATTACTTTAGCATTGAAGCGGTTACTGAAGGTTGTGCCGACCCTGTGCCTGAAAGCGAGGTGCAGTATTTTTACCTGCCGGGCCGGTTAGAAAAACCAGCGGCCCCTACGGTAACTATTGACCGGCGCGAGCTGTTGCTGCGCTGGCCCTACGAAGCTGGCCGGCTCAACACGTTTCAGGTAAGGTGGCGGCGCTTTGATGAGGCTCAATGGCACCTGACAGAGGTAACGGCTTATGAAGTAGATGGGCAGTGGCACTGGAAGCACCCCGGCAGCGACTCGTCATTGAGCTACCTGTACCAGGTAAGGGCCTATTATGAAGCGGGTGCCGCCCTGAGTGCTTCTGAGTTTTCTGATGTGACCACCTACACCCCAGCTACCAACTGCAACAACGGCCCCTACTTTGGCCCCACTATTGAAAGCGCCTCGGTGGCCGGCGGCGTGGCCACCATTGCCACCACCAACAGCGTGTATGTAAACGGCACAGTGGTAGAGTGGAAAGACGGCAGCGACTGGAAACTGCTGGCCGAAGACCACAACAGCGGCAGCCCCTTTCAGGTAAGTACCGAGCTGGCCAATCGTGAGCGCTATAAGATTAGGGTAAGAACCTACCAGAACGTAAACGGCAACCGCTGCTTTTCAGAACCATCTAACGAAGTTTTGGTGTACGACCTGAACGACCCGACTGACCTGGCGGTTGATGTTTACGATGCTGACCATATTCAGGTGAAGTGGCGCGACCGCTCAAGCCAGGAAAGTGTGTACCAGGTGCAGTATTTTAGTGTGGCCTCGCTACTGCGGTGGCAAGATGTTAACGCTGCCCTGGTGTATACCAGCGAGGCCTACCATGCGCCCATCCGTTACTTTGCCTACCGCTACCGGGTGCGGGCCGTGCGTTACCTGGGCGATGACATCATTGCCCAGTCAAACTGGGTAACCTCGCCGGGTTATACCACCTTTAACACCCCCAATGCCCCCAGCAACTTAGAGTTATTGCGCAACAACGGGCAGTCTGGAAGCAACACCCATAATGTAACCGTACGCTGGAGGGACAACGCCAATAACGAGCAGTACTATATATTAAATGTACTGAAGAAAAACGCTGCCGGTGTGTATGAGCCTGACAACCGCAGCCGCGTTATTGCGGTTGCTGCTGCCGAGCGCACCCAAACCGGGCTGATGACCGAAACCATTAACGGGCTGGATGGCGAGTATGAGTTTAAGGTACAGGCCCTGAACCCGGTGGGCTATTCGGCTGAAATCAGCACCTTATACGGTACTTATATTGAACCCTGCCCAGTGGTGAACCTGACTACCCTGCTGCGCTGTGGCAGCCAGCCTGTTGTAAGGGTGCGGTGGCAAAAGCCTGCCGGCTCACTGTGTAACCAGCGCATGCAGCAAACAGCAGGTTATTACATTTACCGCCGGTTTATACCAGAAGGAAATTATAATGGTGCTGATGATGCTTTTTACCGCATAGGCACGGCACCGGGCACAGCACGTTCGTTTTATGACTTTGATGTGCCCCGCCAGTACGGCACCTATTATTATTATGTACAGCCTTACAGCCCCGGGTTTGCCAATGAGTATACAAATGAGGTAGAACCCGGCGCAGCCTTGCCCAACGCTTTTGCAAGCATTGAGTCGGGCAGGTGGCGCCTGTTTGAAGCCCCACAAAACCTGCAGGCCAGCATGAGTAACGGCAATACCATTACCGCCAGCTGGAATGCCGTGCCCCAGGCCAACCGCTACCGGGTAATTGTGGTCAATGAAGACAATTACAACCGGGGG
>CAZXTW010000573.1:0-4664 GCA_964643525.1 uncultured Roseivirgaceae bacterium | reverse complement strand
GGTACTGGTGGTGTTTCAGTTTATTGTATCAGTAGTGCTGATAGTATCTGTAGTGGTGGTTAACCAGCAAATTAGCTTTATTAATGATGTTGACCTGGGCTACAAACGTGAAAACGTAGTGGTATTCCCTAAAGAGGGTAAGCTTACTGAAAATTACGATGCCTTTTTGCAAGAGGTGCGCACCCTGGCCGGGGTAGAGGTGGCCTCGCATATGTGGGGCGAACTGCCCGGCCGCATTGGCTTTGGGGCTGGCTACGGCTGGGAGAACCAATCGCCAGATGAGCAGCGGATGGTGTTTCACCACATTGTGGGCGGGTATGACCTGCCCAGGCTGCTGGGCCTTGAGGTGCTTGATGGCAGAAGCTTTTCACGCGAGTACGGAGCAGAAGATGATGCCATTATTATGAACCAGGAAGCCATTAAAACCATTAATTATGCCGAGCCGCTAGGGGCTAAAGTGGCCTTTGATGGTGACCGCAATATTGTGGGCGTAATTAAGAACTTCCATTTTGAATCATTACATGAAAAGATAAAACCCCTGTTTATGCGGCTGGGTGAGGGCGACCGGTTTGTGGTAAGGCTGGGCAACGACAGCCAGAAAGAAACCCTGGGCGCTATACAAAGGCTGTATGCTGAGTTTAACCCCGGCTACCCGTTTGAATGGACGTACCTTGACGATAATTACCAGAAAATGTATGTGGCCGAAACGCGCGTAGGCAAGCTTTCAAGGTTTTTTGCCGCCGTGGCCATTGCCATTTCATGCCTGGGCCTGCTGGGCTTAACTATGTTTTCTATACAGGGGCGGTTTAAAGAAATTGCCATTAGAAAAGTGCTGGGCTCAAACAACGTACAGCTGGTTAGCCTCATTACCAGAGAGTTTATGGTGCTGGTGGTTATTGCCATTATAGTATCATTACCCCTGAGTTTTTACATTGTGGCCGGTTGGCTTGAAGATTTTGCCTACCGCATTAGCCTTAACGCCTGGTACTTTATAGTTTCTGGCGCATTAACCCTGTTAATAGCTGGTGCCACTGCCGTATTTCAGGTGTGGAAATCACTGCAACTGGCTACTACTGAACATCTTAGATCAGGAGATTAACCCCCCACCCCAAAATGATTTATTAGCGCCCTGTTCAGGGCGCTAAACCATCCACCAACGATCACTTACCCAATAGTGCCCTTTGCAAAAAGGGCTACCCAATACCCCTATGCCATGATTGAGAAGATATCAAAGTCAAATGTAGAGGAAGTATCAGATTTAAATATGACCCAAAAGGGCATTCTGTACCACTACCTCAAAACAGACGATTCTAATATATACAATGTACAGCTGGTGTTTGAAATTGCTGGGCAGCTTGACATAGGCCGGCTTACCACAGCCTTTGGGCTGGTGCAGCAAAGGCACCCCGCCCTGCGCACTGTTTTCAGGTGGGAACAGCTAAAAAAGCCCATTCAAATTGTGCTGAAGCAGTGCGAGGTAAATATTGAGTTTAACGACCTGACGGCGCTTGCCCCGGCCGACCGCCAGCAGAAGCTGACGTTGCTGAAAGAGGAAGACCGCCATGCCCGGTTTGACTTACACGAGCCCCCTATCAGGTTTCAAGTGATCAAGTATGGTGCTGAGCAGTATTACCTGGTGTTTTCAAACCACCATATACTGTATGATGGGTGGAGCACCTCCATCCTGTTTAACGAGCTGTTTACTGCCTACAGGGCCAGCGCAGCAGGCCAGGCCCCTACCCTAAAGCCAGCCTATGCCCTGCGTGACACCCAGCTGCCTGCCAAACCTTTTAATGCCAATTACTGGCATACCTACCTGCAAGGGGCCAACCACCAGCCCCCCTCCCAATGGGCCGCCAATACCCTGCTGGCAGGCGAAGTTGTAAAAACGGTGCACAGTTTAAATGATGCCCCGCTTGCGCAGTTTGGCCGCCAGCATGGCCTGACCAAAGCCAGCATTGTATATACCCTTTTTGGGCTGGCCCTGCAGCAGCTGCGCGGCAGCAATGATGTTATTATAGGCACCACCGTTACCTACCGCAGCGGCCAGGCCGCCCAGCAGGGCTTTCTGGGCAATTTTATTAATACCCTGCCACTTAGGGTAAACCCCACCCAGGGGCAAACCTTTGTGCAACTGGTGCAGGCCATTGGCAAAAGCATTCTTGACCGCAGCGCCTACCACCAGGACGCCCTGCAGGATATTAAGCACCACATAGGCCTAAGCCCTAATGACATGCTGTTTGATACCGTGGTTAGTATTGAAAACTACCCGGTAGATGAGCAGGCGGGCAAGGCCCCAAATGACATTAGTTTCAGGCTTGATGACGCCTACGAAACCAGCGAGATACCCGTTAGCATTTTTGTTTTCTTTGAAAAGCAGCTGCGCATTGAATATGCCTGTGACCTTGACGAGGCCAGAGAAAGCTACATTAAAGCCCTGCACGCCGCGTTTGAAAAGCTGTTTACTACCCTGCTGGCCAACCCAGAGCAAGCCCTTGAAACCTGGGGCACGCCTGCACAATCTGCAGCAGTAACCTTACCAGAGGCCGCAGCAGTACCAGCCCAGGCCAATGAGGTTAAAGTAACGTTAAGCGCCACGCAGCAAAGCCTGGCCAGCATTTGGGCGGGCATATTAGAGGTAGATGCGCAAAGCATACAACCCAATGATACCTTTATGGGCCTGGGGGGCCAGTCATTACAAATGATGACCATGGCCAACCAGGTGCAGAAGCAGTTTGAGGTAAAAGTACCGGTAAACAAGGTGTTTGATTACAGCACCCTGGCGGCCCTGGCCGGGTATATTGAGGCCAGGCAACGGCCCAAACATGAGCCCATTACTGCCATTGGCCCGCAAACGCATTACCAGATTACCCCCGCCCAGCGCAGGCTGTACTTTCTGCAAACCTTTGACCCCGCCTCAACAGCCTACAACGGCGGGCTGGTGTTTGAGCTAACCGGCACGGTAAACCACCAGAAAGTGCAAAACACCTTTGAGCAGCTGGTGGCGCAGCATGCCATTTTACGGTCGCGCTTTGTGCTGGTTAATGACGAGCCTGTGCAGCAGCTAAGCCCCTCAACCCAATTTAAGGTAGCACATTTAACTGGGCAGGAAGGCACGCTAGAGGCTGCCGTGCGCCGCTTCAGGCAGCCGTTTAACCTGGCCAATGACTGGCTGCTGCGTGCGGCCATACTTGAGCTGGCAGGCAAAACCTACCTCATAACTGATGTGCACCATATTATTAGCGACGGGCTTTCGGGCCAGTGGCTTATGGAAGCATTCAGCAGCCTGTACCAGCAGCAGCAGGCCAACCCGCCCACGCTACAGTACCATGACTATGCCAACTGGCAGGCCAACCAAACGGCAGATGATAACCATGCTGATACCCTGTTCTGGAAAAACCAGTACAATAGCCTGCCAGAACCGCTTGAGCTGCCGCTTGATTACGTGCGGCCACCAGTAAAAAGCTATGCAGGCAATACCCTGACCAGCACCATTACCCAGGCAGAACTGGCAGCCCTTAAAACGTTAAGTAAAGACCTTAACGTATCAGTATTTAGCTGCCTGCTGGCTGTGTATTACATTGTGCTGGCTAAAACCACCGCCCAGAAAGATATTGTAGTAGGTGTGCCCGTAGCCGGGCGCCCCCACCCCGATGTAGAAAAAATGATTGGGCTGTTTGCAAGGGTAATCCCCTTCCGTTTACAGCTCAACTTTCAGCAATCGGCCTCTAACTTTGTGAGGCTGCTGCGCAGAAGCTTTGACGCCTGCCAGGCCCATGACAACTACACCTACGAGGCCCTGATTGACGAGCTGCAGCTAACCAGAGACACGGCCCGCAACCCGCTTTTTGATACCATGTTTTCTTACCAGGCCTATGAAGCTTGGGTGTATGACCTGGCCGACGTGCAGCTTTCAGTCGTGACCCCACCCAGTGCTGAAGCAGCCAAGTTTGACCTCTCGTTAATGGCCATTGCTTATGAAGATCAGGTGCAGCTTGAGTGGGAGTATTGCACTGACCTGTTTGAGCAGGCCACCATTGAGCGGTTAATGGCGCAGTACCATGTGGTGCTGCACAGCCTGTTGCAACAGCCGGTGCAGCCTGTTTCGGCCATTAGCCTGCTGCCCAGGGCTGACTATACGCAACTGCAAAACGCCTACCAGGGCCAGCCTGTAGTGCTTGATGCCACTGCAACGCTAAACACCCTGTTTGAGGCTACCGCCAAGGTGCATGCCTCAAAAACAGCGCTTTATTTTAATGATGAAGCCATAACGTACCAAAGCCTGAACCAAAAGGCCAACCGCCTGGCCCATACCATTGAGGGCATGGGCCTTGCCCGGGAGGCTGCCGTAGGCATACTGCTGCCCCGGCAACCCGAACTGATTGCGGCCCTGCTGGCAGTACTTAAAACCGGCAAGGCCTATGTGCCGCTAGACCCCAACTACCCCCGCGAGCGGCTGGCCTATATTGCTGAAAGCTGCGGCATGCAGGTCATTATAGGGTGTACCCAAACGCGCCCTGTGTATGAAAGCCTGGGCGGCAATATTACCTTTATTGACGCCATGGCCGATACACTGGCCACCATGCCCACCACAAACCCCGGCGTGGCTGTGGCCCCTGCCAACCTGGCTTATATCATTTACACCTCGGGCAGTACCGGCAACC
>CAZXTW010000572.1:0-4664 GCA_964643525.1 uncultured Roseivirgaceae bacterium | reverse complement strand
GTCATTTGGTTTACCTGCCAGGTGCCGTTAGTCTTTACCAGGTGGTGGTTGTAGGTACCCACGACGGTCCATAAGCTGCCACCCTGGGCATTGGCAATGTAATGGTCAGCATTGCCATAGTGGGTTACGGTAGCTTCATTGCCATTGATGGTTACCAGAAAGTTGCTGAGCGCATGGTGGGTATAGTCAAAGCCGGGCAGTACGCCTTGCCAGCTGGTTGTAATTTGTTCTGGGCTTAGCGTGGCAGGTTCACCACCAGCCATTGAGGTATAATCCAGCAGCACTTCAGAAGCAAAACTCTGGTGCACCTGCTGCCAATTTTGTTGGTCAGTACCAACAAATATTTTAGTTACTGTGGCTTGTACAGCCAGTTGGTCTGAAACTTGAGCATCCATAAGTGTGGTGGTTGGTTGGGCCTGCACCCTGGCTGCAACAAGCAGTACCAGCACAGGCAGTATGGGTAGTAGGGTTTGTTTGTAGGTCATGGCTTTGTTTGTCTTGATTGACAATACAAATATCAGCCATGGGCAGCCCTGTCAGTTGTACAGGTTTCCGTAAGGGTAGGACAAATTTCGGGTGTTGCGGTTAGGCGCCGGTATTGCGGTACTGAGCTGGCGATTGGCCAGTAACTTTTTTAAACAGGCGGTTAAAGTAAGAGGCATCATTAAAGCCCAGCTGGTAGGCAATGGCCTTTACCTGCAGATCAGAAGCCAACAGCAGGCGCTTTGACTCTTCAATCAACCGCTGGTTGATGTAATCGGTGGGGGTCACGCCAAGGTCGCGCTTAATGACTTCTGCCAGGTACTTGGGCGTAACAAACAATTGGTCAGCGCAACTGGCCACACTCAGGTCTTTATTGCCCACATCTGCCAGCAAACCGTTTACCTGGTGGCGAATCAAGGCCTTAAAACGGTCGCTCAGCTTTGAGTTCCTGGCCTGCTGGGCATGTTCCTGGTTGGCGCGGTCATAAAAACGGAGGCTGTAAGCCAGTACCGTACTTAAATAAGATTGAACAATGGTTTTATTGTAAGGTGTGGGGTGGGCATACTCCTGGTGCATGCGTTGCAACAGGTCAATAATTAAAGCAGCTTCTTCCTGCTTTAAAGCTATAGCAGGGGTAAAAGTGCTGAAAAAGGGCAGATCGTGCAGGCTTTTAAAGCCATCTAGCTGCACGGTATAAAAACTATCGTTCAGGCTCAGGTAGTAGCCCTTCCAGTTCTGGTCTACATCCCAGTAAATAATTTGATTGGGCTGATTAAAAAATAAGGTGAAGTTATTCAGGTTGTACGCAAAACCGTCAGAGCTTACGGTGCCTTTACCCGACTCAAGCAGGGCCAGCTGAAAAAAGGACAAGCGAAAGGGCGGCATCTGTAGCCTGACCGTTTTCATATTGTCTTCAAAACTGCGTACATCAAAATCAGTATACCTGGGGGTGGGTATATTTATTTTGAAGTTATACGCTTCAATATTTTTAATATGGGGGATGGCTGAGGGCACCTGGTAATTAAATGCCCATGAGTGCTCTCAGACTGTTTATATTTTCAATGGGCTCCTTCAGTTTGGCTGCAATGGCTTCAGGGCTTTCACCTGCTCGCAGTGCCTGCATGATTTGCATACTCACACCCATGCCTTCTTTCCGACCTTCTTCCCGGCCTTCATCTCTACCTTCCTCTTTTACAGCCCAGAGAATGTGTTCACGTAATTCCATATCATCAACCTCCGTTTTAAATTCAGACTGCATTGTTTTATCAAAGATACTATAATTCACATTGTTTTTGAACTCAGTATAGTACTTGATAAAGTCATACAACAAGGCAGTTTCTTAGTCCTAACCAAGCGGATTATAAGAGAAGGTCAAATCAATACTTACTCCGTTTTTTGGCCTACATATTCCCAGAACCGGATGCCGGTTACAGCCCCATTTTTCTTGATAAAAGTATAATAGGTGCCGCTGTTTCTATTAAAATAGGTGGTGTCAGATTCAGGCAGCAGTAAAATGGGCTCATCTGTAAACTCCCCTACTACTTCCAGGCCATTTTCTTTAATTGACACATGTGCCTCACCCAGGTCAGGAAAATTATAGGTACCTACCATTGGCGTGCGTGCCTCTATTGGTTGGTTGTTCACCGTGCGGGTCATTGGGTCAACCCCTGGCAACTGGTATTCTTTGGCAATGCCAAGCAAAATTTCTTTAATAATACTTCCGTTGTCTGAATTGACCATAATCACCACAGCCACCTGCTGCTCCCTCCAGGCCATCAGGTTGGCTCTAAACCCTTCATCGGCCCCGGTGTGCCCAAAAGTAAACTCTTCTATTACCGGGCCAAGGCCATGATCGTTCATACCTGGTGTAAGCATCTCATTGACTGTAGCTGCCTTCAGCAGGCCATCTTGCTTGGTCTGATAAATTTTCTGAATCTCTTTGGCATACAATATCAATTGTGATGGGGTTGTCCATAGGCCGGCTGCAGCCATTTCAGGGTATATGGGCCATTTGCCTTCCACCTCATTGCCATTGCGTCTATACCCAGTAGCAGCAATGCCATGGTATTGTTCTGGCAAAGGGTTTTCAAAAGTACTGCCTGTCATCCCAAAGGGGTTCAGTACATTGGCCTGCATAATCTCAGCAAAAGGCTTTTGCTCAAGGTCTGTCATCATCAACTGCATAATGGTGTAGCCTCCACCAGAGTACATCCAGCTTTCGCCAGGTGTTTTGTACACACGTACAGAATCTGTATTGCCTTTGCCATCCAGCACCTCGGCAGCACTGGGTACGGTATCACCTTTGTCATAACCAGGAAACCCCCACACGGTTAGCCCTGCCGTATGGTTTAATATTCTTCGGGTGGTTACCTTTTCGTTTACGGTAAACTCATTGTCAGGCAGCTTCCAGCTTGTCAGGTAATCGTTCACATTCTTATCTAAATCGAGCTTACCCGCTTCTACCAGTTGGTGTGCACGCAAGGCAGCCACCGGCTTGCTAACCGATCCGGCTAAAAACAGCGTTTCGCTCGTTACTGGTCTGTTTTCTGCTACGTCGGCCATACCATACCCTCTGGCCCATTCAACCTCTCCGTCATTAATTACGGCAATACTTACCCCAGGAATGCCCAACTCTTTTAGCCTGGCTTCAATATTGAAATTGGGTATGGCTTCTCCTTGAATCTGGAGGTTGGGTTGCAGTCCGTTTTCTATTCTGGCTATCCGCTCGTCAAGCAGCGAGGTAGCCTCCTGCGGTTTTGGCGCACAGCCAATAAGAATTAATAGAAGGGAAATGGGAGCAAGCACTTTCATATGGTATAGTAGTTTTGGATAACGGCCGAATATACGATATTTCGAAACTTGGTTGTATCAACAACCCACCCGCTGGATGCATTTTTGTGTTCTACGGTGTTATGGCCAGTTGTAAGGTCTTGAACAGACCTTCGCTACAAGTGTTATACGCTTTTTGGGGTTCTGCCAGTTTGCTTTAGTACCTACAGTACTTTGCTTTAAGGGGTGTAGTAACTACGGGCTCCCCGAGAACAGCACAAAAGACTTAAAGTCTTTTACCAATAGACTTTAAGTCTTTTACCAATAGACTTTAAGTCTTTTATCAATAGACTTTAAGTCTTTTACCAATAGACTTTAAGTCTTTTACCAATAGACTTTAAGTCTTTTACCGATAGACTTGAAGTCTTTTACCGATAGACTTGAAGTCTTTTACCAGTAGACTTAAAGTCTTTTGTTTAGTTCTACCGGAGGGAGTAGTAACTAATGGGTGAGCCAATGATAACTCATCGGGGTTAATTACCGGGCTTATGTAGTAAAAAATGTGTCAATCAGCATTAAATGGTACCGTAGACAGCATAGGTTTAGTTGCCGGGTATGCATAGCTGCGCGTGTTTGGCATGTTAGAGGTAGGCGTTTGGGCAAAATACCCTTGGGGTAAAGGCCCCATAGCAGCTTGAGTAAAGGCTATCGAGGTTTTTGGGTAAAGGCTAGCTAGCCTTTGCATTAATAAAAGCCGATTAACTGACTGAACCCCTATAGTAAAAGAGCAGACAGAGCCTTGATGAGAAAGGCAATTTAGCAAGGCGAGTAAAATTATCAAGGCGTTTGAATCAGGTATTTTAAGGCTTTTTGCACCATTTACAAGTGCTATAACCCTTTGGCAATGGGCATACATTCCTAACATTTACAATTTACACCATGGCTTCGCGTCATGTAGGGAAGTGACGGATGTGTGGGTTCAAATGGTTTCATTAACTTGCACGCCTATTTTGATGCTGCATGAAAACCTATTGGAGATTACTTTCGTTTGGTAAGCCCTACCACCATTATGTGCCACAGTATGTGGTGTTTATTGTTTTGTCTATTGTTTTTGGGCTGCTGAACCTCACCCTGCTGAAGCCCCTGTTTGATGTAATTTTTGAACAGATGAGCCCCGACGAACTGGCCATTTACCGTGCCGTGCCTGCCGGGGGCTTTAGCCTGGACTCGCTCAAACACCTGTTTTACCATTACCTGCTGCAGGCTGTTGATACATACGGAGCCTTTGGCTCGCTCATGTATGTGTGCGGCATTATTGTGGTCTCTGTATTTCTGGCCAACCTGTTTGCCTACCTGGCCGGCATGCAGCTGGCCAAGCTCAAGGCCCGCGTGGTGCGCAACCTGCGCCTGGG
>CAZXTW010000571.1:0-4668 GCA_964643525.1 uncultured Roseivirgaceae bacterium | reverse complement strand
GTACGCACGGGCTAAACTATAATGAGGTTTCATTACGCTACAGCCATCACCCAAACTTAAAAAGCTATTCATTGATGACCTTAATTGGGGTATTGCCTGCTGGTAATTTTTGTTTTCTAACTGTAGCATAGCCATATAATACTCTACAGTTGCAACACTTGATGGCCGGCGTATAGCCTTAAAAAATGCTACCGCCTGCTCATAATTAGTGATGGCTGCATTGGCATTTTCTAATAAAGTATGTGCCCTGGCTATGCGAAGTGAAACCCTGCCCAACTCAAGCGTATCTTGAGTGCTTGCCGCAATGTTATACGCCTGGTCATACCACTCAAGTGCTTCAGATAGTTTACCCTTATTGGCCACTGCACCTCCTTTTATGCTGTAAAGTTGCGCCAGTAATTTGTTATGGTTATTTTCCAAACAGATGTTAATGGCCTTGTTGAAGTAAAAATCAGCTGAATCTGTTTGCCCTAAAGAAAAATAGCAGCCTGAAATAGCATGAATAGCATTTGCTGCCCCATAAGTGCTTTGAATCTCTCCAAAGCTTATTGCGCTTTGCCGATAATAAAAAATAGCAGAATCAAGTATACCACGCTGTTTATATACTGCACCTAAATTGTGGTTGGCAAGTGTAAAAGTGCCCAGTACCTTGCTTAATTGTATGCATGCCTGGTAATAGCTGGCTGCTTGTGCATAATTACCAATATATGTATGATAACGGCCAAGGCCATTACCTATTCCCAGCATAACCTCTTTGTCATTGATAGATTTTGCCATAGCCATGCCTTGTAACAAATATTGTTCTGCCTCATTGAACCTGCGCTGCATCAACAAACTAGTACCAAGGTTCTTCAGCAAACTGGCAATCACACGATTTGCCTTTAAATTTTGGGTTAATTTCAGGCCAAGCCTGTAGTACTCTTCTCCACGATGAAATGCATTATTTAAGCTGTACACATGGCCCAGGGCGTCATAACTCCTGGCCAGGTTAAGTGTATCTGCGGTGTTTTTATATAGTTGTATGGCCTGCTCAATATGGGGTTTGGCCTGCTCAAATTCCTGGTTTTCATTCAGGGCAATGCCCAGCTTGTAATGCCCTTTGGCTAATAGCCCGGTATACTGTGCTGCTTCTGCCTCTTCAATAACCTGCTGGTAATTGGCCAACGCTTTGTCAGAAGAACCAGCTTCTAGCAACACGCCTCCTTGAGTAATCATTAAAACCAACCGAGCGCTATCATCTCCCAGCTTTGTAGCCAGGTTTATTCCAGTTTGCAGGTGTTGATCCATTTTGGAGGTATCTGTTGCTAATACTTTAGCAGTAAAACCCAGGTAAACAGCCAGCTGCTCCTTTTCTGTTAAAGATGGGTTGGCCAGTAAAGTAGTTAGGCTGTCATAGGTGAGCTTATAATCATATTGGCGGTTTTGGGCAAATAAAGAGGTGTTTATCGGTGATGCCAGCATAAAACTGGCCATTAACCATAAGTACAAGAGGTATTTCATTAGTACAATGTTTTGGCAAAAAATAAATCTTTGAGCATCAATCAATGTAAGCAACAGCCGGTTACAGTTTTTTGTAAACTATGGGCCTGAATCAATAATTACGGCTTGCAATAATACCTTATCAAAACCTTAAAAAAATAACCCTAGTTCCCAACTATTTGTCGGAGGGTGTAAGTTTTGTCGCCTGGTGTAAAACATGGTCGGGTGGTGTAAAAGCCTGTCGGGTAATGAAAGTGGCCACACGACAGAAACGTGCACCTTGCCACCATCAATTTAATTACAAACCAAAATTTATAACCAATGAAAAAGTTACTGTTTTGGAGTAGAGGTTATTTACTTCCACTGTGTTTACTGGTGGCCCTTGGCCTGGCCAGTTGTAATAATCAGGATGAGCCTGTGGTACCCATTGCATCAGAAGATGCGCCACCCAGTGCCGCCGCCGGCATGGACCTGACAACCTTCAGCACCATTAAAGTAAATGGCAAAGAGGTGAAAGACATCAACTCCTTCCAGGCAAAAATCGATAAGGCCCACTTTATTGTGATTGATGTATTGGGCAAGGATAACCTGGTGCTATCAGCCTACCTGACTGAAGCCGATTATGAAGCAGCCCAAGCCATTGACCCCAGCCTGAGAGATGATGACACAGAAGACTTAGGGACATTGAATGGCAAAGCCAACAACAACCAGATGGTAAGCACCACTAACTATGGTAATTATGAAACGTTTAACTACCCTGACTGGTCTGATAAACTGGTACTGCACAGTTACCTGCCCCCTTCTCACCCCAACAACCTACAGCGCAGTGCGTCACAACATCATATTGTTTTGCTATCAAGGGCTCATGACCCATGGGCAAAGAATCATCCAACAGTATGGAATGAGTATAGCTACGGCCAACCCGAAGAAGATGCCAACCTGCACAACCTTAAGCTGGAAGAGATAAATGGCTGGTTTAATAACTCAAGTAACGTACATAAGGTCAGAAATACAGATGGCACCAATAAATGGCAGATAGAATTATTTACAGGCTACCGCTATGCAGATAAATATGCCAAGATCAGGCTCTATCAAAACCAGACAATTAACATGAGCAAGTCTACCTGGTTTAAGAACGGCTCTACCCCTCCTTATTCTATCAGAACTAAAACCTGGTAACAGGCCTGCCCATAACTATTAAAAGCTTAAAAATTACAATAATGAAAACTATAAAAATACTGATTGTAAGCATTGTATTGCTTACAGTCACCCTCACCCAAACGTTAGCCAGTGCAATTTCAACTTGTAAGCAAGAGGATTTAATTGAACGTATGGCCAAAGACGAAGACGTAATGAAAATTCTTAACTACTCTGGCGCAATGTTAATTGCACATATTGGCACAAAAGGACACCCCGAAGAATTACCAACAGGCGTTAAAAAAGCATTTGGGGATATTACTCTTGCCTCAAAAGAAAGTGTAAAGAATATTAATTTAAAATTCCCTGAGTTTACACTTCTAAATTCTTCAGAAAAGAAAGAAATTTTCTCACAAGTAGCCAATATCATTTATACGAATTCAAATGAAACTGGTGCAAAGCTTTGCTTTTTTGCAGGACTTGAAACTTTTAGAACATGTACGAATATTCTTAAAAATTGGGAAGCATATAGACTCTACTTATGCGCAGCTGCCACATTATTAGTTGATGTAATTGTTTGGGTAGCAGAACCCTGGCTTGCAGCAGGAGCAGTTACAGAAATGGAGCTTGAGGTTACTGCATGTTACTATATAACGATTGTAGGCAATACACTTGAAGAGTATCAGGTTGCAACATGTGCGGCAACAGCACTTTTAGAAATAGTAAATTGTATAACTGGATAGCACCCTCTATCCACTAAATACTTTATTAATTACCCGGTTTGGTAGTGGGTATTAAACACCCGCTACCAAACAAACCTCCTCCTCTCAAGTGCCGATTTAATGACACAATAAAAATAACCATGAAAACTACCCTTTACACCCTAATATGGCTCTACACACTGTTTACCTTGCCGCTTTATGATGCACAAGCTACTTTAACAATACCCATTACTACACATAATTTCTATTCCATTCAAGAAACTGGTGGGCCAGTGCATGCAGCATTTACATTTAAACACACTGGCAAGCAAACTACTCAAATTACAGGGGTGTTGGTTAGTTCGGGTTGCACAGCAGCAGCCTGGCCTTCTGGAATAATTGCCCCTGGCGATACGGGCAGCATCCGTGTAACCTATGACCCCATGAACCGGCCCGGCAGATTTACAAAAACCATTACGCTACAGGTAGAAGGCAGCAGAGATGTAGCCTTGACCATAACAGGTAAAGTGCTACCCAGAATGGCCCCTTTACGCCAGTTTTTTCCCGTCTTCATCGGCTCAACCCGTTTTGGATCACGTGTTTTCTCATTTGGCTCTATTCACCCAGATGAGGTGGAAATTGCCCAGAAAACCATATACAACCCCAACGCCTACCCAATTACCATTGACTGGGCGCGAAGCCGCTTTTCTAGCAAATACCTGAGCCCTATGGTGACTGGTAAACAGGTGGTACCAGCAGGCGACTCAATTCAAATAGAGTTGCTGTTCAACGCTTCTAAGGCCAATGACTGGGGGTATTTGGCAGATACTATACACGTAGTAACTGATGATATAGAAGTGCCTGTAAAAACCCTTTTAACTTCTGTTTTTATTAAAGAACGGTTAGACCCCCAGCAGCCCCATGCCCAACTGCAACTGGATAAACCAATCATTGATTTTGGAGATATGGCCCAGGGCAGTTCAAAAACAATAGAAGTTCAAATAGCCAATGCGGGTGTAAAGCCACTGTACATCCGTAAAATATTCAATAAAAATAAGTGTAATTGTTTAACGGTAGTGGCCCCTAAAGCAGCCATTGCCCCCAATGAAACAGCTACCCTACTGGTTACTTACCATGCCAAAGGCCTAACCGGGCCCACCTTTAAAATGTTGGGGGTGCTGAATAATGACCCAATTAACTCATACCAAATAATTACACTAACAGCCAATGTGCAAAAGCGCAGCCTGCATTTGCAGCATTAGTATGCGCCTTAAACTACCAGTGATTGATCACAACCAAAGCAAAACTACCGTCATTTTAGTTTACTCAAGTACCGATTGATTTATACCTA
>CAZXTW010000570.1:0-4672 GCA_964643525.1 uncultured Roseivirgaceae bacterium | reverse complement strand
CTGGTTTTCTTGCTCAACTGTTACTTCTGGTACAGCTGCCGTTTTGCTTTGTGAGGCTTATTGTAAGTTGAGGCTGTTGATGGTTGTTAAAGGCGTATTTGCAGGCGTTGGTAATGGTTTCTGAAAGTAACTGCCCAATTTTAATGGCCTTGTCCATATCTATATGTGCGGGCTGTACATGCACATCTGGTACCACACGTTCTTCCAGGCCACAGGCAAACACGGTATCATGACACAGCTGCTGTATAAAGGCCGGGGCATTAACCGTACCCAGTGTTTCTAACCGGTTGGTTTGTAGTTTGCTGTGTATGGCTGATATGGCCATGAGCCGGTTGCTGCTTTTTACCAGTACGTCTTTTGTCTCGTCAGTTTTACTTTGCTGCATTTCTAACCGCAGCATTGACTCTATAATCACCAGGTTGTTTTTAATGCGGTGGTTCAGGTCATGCAGCAGCCTTGTTTTCAGTTGCCTGGCCTTGTTGGCGCGCGTATACAACAGCGCGGCCAGCCCTGCAACCAGGGCCAGAAGGACCAGCAGCATGGCCAGGTAGCGCTGCCGCAGCAGCTGCTGGTTAATGGTAAGGGCCTGTATGCGGTTGGTATTGGCCAGCTGGCTTAGCTGAAAGTTGGCCGTGAGCCGGTTCATGTCTTGCTGGCGGCGTTGGGTCATGACTGAGTCTTTGGCAGCCATGATGGGGTACATCAAGGCATTGGCCTGTTGATACTGGCCCTGTGCCACTAATATGGCCTGTTGGGCCAGCAGTACATCTAACCGCTGTTGTGCTGAGGGGCCACCTGCATGAGGTAGTTGGGTAATGCGCTTCAGTATGCTGTTGGCCGCTTGCCATTGTTGCCCTCCGGCCAAAATTCGGGCTTTTTCTGTAAGTAGTTTAACAGGTACAGGGCTGTTGGGGGCTTTATTGCTGATGGCCAGGGCCTGGTTTAGGGTATCAAGGGCAGGTTGTGGCTGGCCTTGCAGGTCTAACAGCAGGGCAATGTTTAAAAGTGTAGAAGGTAGCTGTGCAGTGAGTTGTAGGCTGTCTTTAATGGTATAAGCCATGCCAAAGGCCCAATGGGCAGAGTCATACTGCCCTACAGCCTGAAAGTCTTTGCCCAGGTTGTTGTATGCCGAAGCGATTCGTTTGGGGCGGTGCTGCATGGCCAGTGCCAGTGCCCGGCGGTGCCAGGTAAAGGCACTGTTGAAGTTGAGTTGGGCACGCTCAATATTGCCAATGGTTTGGCTGGCCGAAAATAGTGCTTTGTACTGACCGGTTTGTTGCAGTATAGGGGTGGCTTCGTACAACAGGGCAAGGGCTTCAGTTTGTTGGTTTAAGTTTTTTAGCAACTGGGCTTGATTAACCAGACTGCCTGCCAGTTGGCTGCTGTCATTTAGGGCCCGGTATAGGTGTAGCGCTTTGCCTATGTGGGCGTTGGCTTCAGTTAAATTGCCTCTACTACGCCAAAGGGCACTGAGGTTGTTTTCAATTTGGGCTGCCAGCAGGCTATCGCCCAAAGCTGTGGCCTTAGGCAGTAGGGTGTTGTACAACAGCAGGGCAGAGTCTAGCTGGCCTTTTGTATGGTATTGTACGCCTTGTTTAAATTGTAGCTGTAAGGTTGAATGTTCTGTATGGTTTTGGCGGCAGGCACTGGCTACGCCAAGTATCAGGGCCAAAGAACAGCCCCAAGCCCATAAGCTGTAACATTTATTGGCCATTTGTATAAGTATGTTTCAACTAAAATAAGCAAATTTGTTACATCTAACAGGCCTATATGGAATGCAAGCGGTGTCAAGGCATAAGTATGACAGATGATAAAGCCATATTAAGTGTATTAATTGTTGAAGATGAATGGGCGCAGGCCGAGCAGCTGCAAGCCACGGTACAGTCGTTGGGGCATCGGGTTACGGCCGTAGCTACCACCGGGCATGAAGCATTAAAAGCTGTGCAAGCTCAGTTACCGCATGTGATGGTGGTTGATATCCACCTGAATGACTCTGATATGGATGGCATTGAAATAGCCAGGGCGGTATGGGCCAACTGGGCAATGCCCGTTATTTTTTTAACGAGCCTTAGAGATACCATGACCAGGAAGCGGGCCAATAAAGAAGGTGCCAGTATATTTATGTCAAAGCCTCTTTCAAGGCATGCCCTCAAAACCGAGCTGGAAGGGTTGTTTCAAGGTGGCATACAGTTGCCCACAAGCAGGCTGCCTCTGGTGCAGGATGCCCTTATACTACACAAGTTACAGGTGGTTGATCAGGCAGTGGTACCTCTGGGGCAAATTGTACGTTTGGCCGCCGGCCGCAGTTATTGTGATGTGTATTACTTTAACGCTACTAAACAGTTGGTAAAGCATGTAGAAGATAAACCTATGGGCCACCTGCTGGCGGTTGTGCAACAAAAGCCTTCTGGTAACAGCTTTATGCAAATCCATCGGTCGCATGTGGTGAATATGCAGTATGTTGAAGGGAAGGCAGGGAATGGACTGTTACTGAAAAATGGCGACACAGTGCCCATCTCAAAGAAGTACCGCCAGGCTATTGATATGATTTTTCAATAAGGCCTGTTTAGTACACCCACCATAACAATACAAAAGCCGCACAACTGTGCGGCTTTATATTCTAATCTCTGATTTCTAACGTCTTTCCCTCTTACTTCTAAATTCTAATTTCTAATAAAGTACCCTGAACCTGATGGTGCCTTCAATTGCTTTGAGGTCGGCAATCAGCTCTTCGTTGTACTGCTTGTCAATATCAGTAATTACGTAGCCAATTACCTCGTTGGTTTTGAGGTACTGCCCCACAATATTGGTGTTGTGCGTAAAGAGCATCTGGTTAATCTTGGCCAGCACCCCAGGCTTGTTCTGGTGCACGTGTATTAACCTGTGGGCATTGGTTAAGGCTGGCAGCTGTAGGTTAGGGAAGTTTACACTGTTGGTGGTGCTGCCCGTATTGATGTACTTCATAATTTGGGCAGGCACAAAGTTGGCAATATCTGCCTGGGCTTCCAGGGTGCTGCCACCAATGTGTGGGCTCAAGATCAGGTTGCGGGCGCCACGCAATACCGATTCGAATGTGTCTTGGTTAGACTTAGGCTCTTCCGGAAACACATCTACCGCTGCGCCACGTATTTTGCCGCTGTCAAGGTGGGCGCGCAGGGTTTCTACATCAACCACAAAGCCGCGGCTCAGGTTAACGAAAATGCTGCCATCTTTCATCAGGTCAAAGTGCTCTTTGCCAAAAAAGTACTTGTTTTCCTGGCGGCCATCCACATGCAGCGTCACAACATCAGAGAGTTCAAGCAGTTCTTCCAACGTGTGGCACTTAGTAGCGTTACCCATGGCCAGGCGCTCTTCAATATCATAAAAGTACACGTCCATACCCATGGCTTCTGCCAGTACTGACAGCTGCTTGCCAATATTGCCATAACCAATAATGCCCAGCTTTTTGGCTCTGATTTCGTTGCTGTGGGCGGCCGATTTTTCCCATACGCCTTCGTGCATTTTCTGGCTACGGTCGGGTATGTTGCGTATCAGCATAATAATTTGCCCTATGGCCAGCTCTACTACCGAGCGGGTATTGCTGTAGGGTGCGTTAAACACAGCTACGCCCCTGTCAAGGCACTCTTTCAGGGCTATCTGGTTGGTGCCAATGCAAAAGGCGCCAATGGCAATAAGGCGGTTGGCATTTTGCAATACTTTGGGCGTAACCTGAGTTTTAGAGCGTATACCCAGTATAGATACATTTTTTATGCGTTCGCACAGTTCATCTTCATCCAGCCCGGCAGGGTGTACCTCTACCTGGTAGCCCTCTTCTTTCATAAGTTCCAGCGCTTGGGTGTGGATGTTTTCAAGTAATAAAACCTTAATGCGGTTTTTAGGGTACGATAAGGCTTTGTTCATTTTGTTCAGGTATAAGACCTCGTCAAGGCTCGGGGCCACGTGGTCGGCTTTCTCAATAATCTTTTCTCTGGCCACATTTTCAGTAAAGGCATAAAACTGGTGGGCAAAACCAGCAGCTTTAATTTCATAGTCGGTGTGGCCGTCTCCTATGACATAAACCTCGCCTTTTAAATCAAGGTTTTTAATTTGTAGGGCCTTGCCGTTATTGGCCGAGAGCTGGTTGTCTTTATCAAAGCCAATAATGTTGCCGTCAGCATCAAAAATGAAGGTATTGGCAAATACATGGTCAGGCTTGATACCATAGGCTTCAACAATAGGAATAATAAACTCCTTAAAGCCGTTAGAAATGATGAAAATATTGCCGGCATGCTCTGTCAGGAACTCTCTATTGCGCTTAAACGAAACCGATACCAGCTTTTTTAGCCGTTTAATGAGCTCTGGCAGGTGGTTTTTATGGGCCTTGAGTATTTGAATGCGTTGCTCTAATGAGGCCCGGAACGACAGCTGCCCGGCCATGCCCTTATCTGTAATTTCTTTAATAGCGGCCAGGCCGGCGCGGCGCTGGGCGGGCTCGTGGAGCGATATTTCTGCCAGTACGTCCAGTGCTTCTACCTGGGTAAACGTACTGTCAAAGTCAATAACAAAATACTTGTCTTGAACGGTTGGTGCTTGCGTTGTCATGCGTATTATGCGTGATTAGGATGTGCAAAAGTATATAAACCCGTTTGTTATTTCCTATTAAGCTTTGGTTAGTTCCATGCCAGGCTGTTGC
>CAZXTW010000569.1:0-4675 GCA_964643525.1 uncultured Roseivirgaceae bacterium | reverse complement strand
CTTCGCGCACAGTGGTGTTGCTGCTTGTAGCAAACTGAATATAATAGGGGGCCAGCAGGCCAATGGTAGGGCCACCAGCCACCATACCGCTAATTTGTACGCCCTGCTGCGAGGCTTTTTTAAAGAACACCCACTCGCGCCCATATTGCAGCCTAATGGCATACAGGTAGTGCTCTTTGGCCCATATAAAGGGGCTGCCCGTAATGCTGTTAAACCGAAACTCTTTGGGGTGCTTTACATTAGACAACTCAAGGCCAAAGCTTTGGTATTTGTCTTCGCCTATGCTGCGACTAACCCTTAACATAAAACCGCCTATTAAACCGCCGTTGGTATTTTTATTGATACCCCATAAAAACTCTCGGGTATAATCATAGGCCACAGTTTCTTGTGCCTGTGCGTAAAAGCCGCCAGCTAAGCTAACCGTAAGCAGCAAAAAGATTCTTTTTAGCCGGTTCATAAACGTTTTTATCCTTGTATTTTTATATTAACGCAAAAAATAGACAAATCATTTTATGGTTACAATCAAAACCGAATATAAAAGCAATTTACGCACACAGGCGGTACACCTGAAATCAGGCAACGCAATTATTACCGACGCACCTACCGACAATAACGGCAAAGGCGAGGCCTTTTCGCCTACTGATCTGGTGGCGGGGTCATTAAGCAGCTGTATGATGACCATCATGGGCATTGTGGCTGAGCGTGAGCAGATAGATATGAGCAGCCTCAAGGCCGATGTAACCAAAGTAATGGCCGCCTCGCCACGGCGTATTTCTGAAATACATGTAACCTTTGAATGGCCCAACACTACTGCCACAGCCCAGCAACTTGAAAAGCTGAAGCGGGCCGCGTTAACCTGCCCGGTAGCATTAAGCCTGCACCCAGACATAAAACAGGAAGTTACGTTTAACTTTTAAGGCAACTAATCGTATACATAAGCCCTGGTACAGGTCCAGGGCACTAGTAGTACAATCACCATCGAACATACCCAACACCACATACATATTGGCAATGCAGCCAACATGGCAGCTATAGCCAGCAACTCTGTTGACCTGGTAGTTACCTCGCCCCCCTACCCTATGATTGAAATGTGGGACAACAGCTTTGCCATGCAAAACCCCACTATTGACGCAGCTATTGCCAAAGGGCAGGGGCAATTGGCCTATGAAATGATGCATGCTTTGCTTGACCAGGTATGGCATGAGGTAGCCAGGGTATTGAAGCCCGGTGCCATTGCCTGTATTAATATTGGCGATGCAACCCGCAAGCTGGGCACCACCTTTAGCCTGTACCCCAACCACAGCCGCATTATTCAAAGCTTTTTATCATTGGGCATGCACAACCTGCCCAATATTATATGGCGCAAGCCCACCAATGCGCCCAATAAGTTTATGGGCTCGGGCATGTTGCCTACAGGTGCTTATGTTACCCTTGAGCATGAGTGGATATTGTTGTTCAGAAAGCAGGGCAAGCGCCCCTTTGATGAAGAGCAAGAACGGCTGGCCCGGCATGAAAATGCCTACTTTTGGGAAGAGCGCAACCATTGGTTTTCTGATGTGTGGCAGTTAAAAGGCACCATACAAAAGCTAAGCGACCCTGAGGTGCGGCAACGCAGTGCGGCTTTTCCTTATGAGATACCCTTCAGGCTAATTTTAATGTACTCGCTACGTGGCGATGTGGTGCTTGACCCCTTTGCCGGCACGGCTACCACTGCCCTGGCCGCCCTGGCAACCGGCCGCAACAGCATTGGTTATGAGCTTGAAAATGAATTGCTGGATACCATTGATGGTGCCTTTACCCAGCAACAGGTGCCCATATTGAATGAGCGCACCCTGCGGCGGCTGTTTGAGCATACCACCTTTATTAGAAACCGCCGCAATACAGATAAAACCCGAGTAAAGCATTACAACCACCACCTGCAATACCCGGTTATGACGGTGCAAGAAACCAAACTAAAAATGTTTTTAGTGCATTTGTTAAAGAAGCAACAGGTAGGAAGGTACACAGGCACGTACCACCAGATAACGTCAGTTGAAGATGCCCTGATACAATATGACCGCAGCCCGATACTTAGCTAGGTAGCTAAACCTGCTTACCGGTTGTAGCCATCGTCATCATTGCCGTCGTCTTCATCATCACCAGTTAACTCCGCTTCATCAGCTTCGGCATCGTCAATAATTTCGGGCTCGGCCTCTTCAAGCTTATTGTTGCGGCTGTCGGGCTCCCAAATATTGCGCTCGCCTTTATCGTAACGGGCTTTGGCCACCTTTTTTTCTTTGGGCTGGTCAAAATTAAACAGCCTTACTAAAAAGATGTTGAGCTTGCGGCGCTTTTCCTGCAAGCCTCTGGTGGGGTATTTGCGTCGGGCAGAGTAGCGGTTGCTGGGGTGGCCTCTTTTGGGTTTAAAAGCCTTAAAATCACCATCATATACATGGTGTAGCTTATCTGTTTTTGTCTGGTGCCCTTTGCTGCCCTGATCAAAACCTACGGCCAGCCCCCTTAACACATACACAATGGCTGCCACTTTTGAGCGGCTGTCTACACGGGCACGCATACGGCCACCATAGCTGCTGCCTGGTGTTGGGCCAATGCGCTGGCCGCCTTTGCCCCGTATGTTGCCCGGCCAGGTTGAGCCGGCGGGCTTGGGGTTTTTCACACCAGCACGCCAGGCCGAAATATCGCCCTGGTAGTCGGTGCCGTATGGCTTAGGCGTTTTTCTAAGGCGCTTGCTGGCCCTGAGGCTGCCCTTCCAGCCTACCCCAGGCGAGGCGTATACCTTAGGGGGTATGGGCTGCTGTGGCCTTACCTTACGCCTGCGCGGTGCGGGCGATTTGCCATAACGCGTGTTTACTTTACGTGCTTTGGGCCCTTTGGGCGAGTAGCGCACCAGATTGTTAAACTGGCGCACCTTGGGTGGCCTGCTTTTCATGGTGGTACGGTACCTGCGCCGGCTGCTGGGCCGTATACGCTCACCCTTGCCAGGCTTGCGGTTGGGCACCCTGGGGTTTAGCCCAGAAAAGGGGCCGTAGGTAAACAGGCGGTTATCACCCGGTTTGGGCTTATAGCCTCCATGCCTTCTTTGGCGGTACTTTTTGCGGTTAAACACGCGCGATTTTTCACCTTTGCCCGGCTTGCGGTTGGCTACCCTGGGGTTAAGGCCTGAAAAGGGGCCGTAGGTAAACAGGCGGTTATCGCCCGGCTTGGGCTCTTTGGGGGCCTTGCGGCGCTGCCCATAGCTGGGTGCGCTTAACAACAACAGGCACAATACCGCTACAACAGCCAATAAATAACGGTTGGCTGTAAAGCGGGCAGAAAAAAAACGAGCTATGGCAGTGGTGCTTCTCAAACGCTGTTTTATGGTTCGCTAATCCTTATAATGCACGCAGCATCAGGATATTGCCTTTCAAACACAATAAGTACTAAAATTCTAATAAAGATTCAATCTTATTGGCCAATCTTCCTTTAGGAAGAAAGTTTTCTTCCAAATTAGGAGAAAAAGGCACGGCAGTATCCAGACTGCCCTCACGCATTACGGGGCCATCAAGGTAAGCAAAGCAGTGCTCGGCAATCCAGGCGGCCAGTTCACCACCAATGCCGCCTGTCAGGCAGTCTTCATGCAGCACCAGCACCTTACCGGTTTTTTTAACCGTGGCGGCAACGGCGGCTTCATCCCACGGCAGCAGCGTACGCAGGTCAAGCACATCGGCACTTACTGCGGGGTGGGCATCCAGGTACTGGGTGGCCCAATGCACGCCCATGCCATAGGTAATAATAGAAACATCAGTACCTTCACGCACCAGCTTTGCCTGGCCAATGGGCACAGTATAATAATCATCTGGTATTTCCTGGCTCAGGCTGCGGTACAGGGCCTTATGCTCAAAATACATAATTGGGTTGGGCTCAGCAATGGCCGCTGTGAGCAGCCCTTTGGCATCATAAGGGTTGCTGGGGTACACCACCTTGAGGCCGGGCGTATGAAAAAACCAGGCCTCATTGCTTTGCGAGTGGAAGGGCCCGGCGGCCACCCCTGCCCCGGTGGGCATGCGCACCACCACATCAGCCGCCTGGCCCCAGCGGTAATGCACCTTGGCCAGGTTATTTACTATCTGGTTAAAACCGCAGGTTACAAAATCAGCAAACTGCATCTCTACCATACTTTTATAGCCTTTAATTGAAAGGCCCAGGGCTGTGCCAATAATGGCCGATTCGCACAGGGGCGTATTGCGCACCCTGCCTTTACCAAAGGCCTCAGTAAAGCCTTCGGTTACCTTAAACACCCCGCCATACTCGGCAATATCCTGCCCCATTAGCACCAGATTGTCGTGCCGCTCCATACTTTGGCACAGGCCATCGCTCACGGCATCTACCAGGCGCTTTTCAGACTTGCTGTTGCGCTTGGGCAATACGGTTTCTGGCGGCCAGGGGGCGTAGCGGTCGGTTAGCTCCTGCTGGGTACTGGCTACGGGGGCGGCTTCGGCATAGGCCTGCTCCAGCCCCTCGTTAATTTGCTGCTTAATTTCAGCCCGCACAGCTTCCCTGGCTTCGGCTGTAAGCACCCCACTATCCAGCAAATACTGCTCGTAATTCTGTACGGGGTCTTTGGTGGCCCAATGGGCCATCAGCTCTTTGGGCACGTACTTGGTGCCAGAGGCCTCTTCATGGCCACGCATCCTGA
>CAZXTW010000568.1:0-4691 GCA_964643525.1 uncultured Roseivirgaceae bacterium | reverse complement strand
GCAAGAAGAGATGCTGGGCAAACACTTTAGCGATGTAGGCCTGATTCATGAAGAGGATAAGCGCCAGGTATATGACGCTATGGAGCAATTGTTGCAGGGTGATATCAGGCGCTATGCCTCTAAGTTACGCAGCTATACCAAACAGAAAGACATTCGCTTTGTTGAGTGGAGCATTGCCACCCTGTTTGATGAGGCAGGCAACCCTGAATCTATCCTTTCTATTGCCAATGATGTAAGCGACCGTGAAAAGGCCATGTATGACTTACATATGACCAACCGTGAGCTTGATAACTTTATTTATAAGGCCTCGCATGATTTGCAGGGGCCTGTGGCCCGCATGCAGGGGGTGGTTAACCTGGGGCTGCTTGAAACCAATAACGAAGCAGTGGGCGGGTATTTTAACATGCTGCGCCAGATCTCATCAGAAATGAGCGACCTGCTGGTAAAGCTGCAAACTGTGCACTTCATTTATGAGCAGCGTGTGGTGGCAGAGCCCTGCCCCATGCAACAGCACGTGCAGAACATTATTGACCAATACCAGGCCGATGGTGCACTGCACGGCCTGACTGTACAGGTTGATATTGCCAATGACCTGGCCTGGCATACTGATGCCGGCCTGCTGAAGCTGGTTATTGAAAACCTGATTGACAATGCCATTACCTACAAGCAACGGCAGCAGCCTCAGCTGATTTTTAGAACCGAAGTGACTGATACCGGCCTTCTTCGCCTATGCGCTATTGATAATGGCATTGGCATACCTCAGCAATCGGCCCACCGCGTGTTTGACATGTTTTACCAGGGCACTCCGCAAAGCATCAGCAACGGGCTGGGTATGTACCTGGCCAAAAAAGCGGTTGACAGGCTGGGGGGTACCATCAGGCTGATTAACCCCTCAAAAGACACCATTTTTGAAGTAACCCTACCCGTAGGGCAATACAAGCCAACCAACTGGCAACAGCCTGTAAGCTAAAAAAAATAGCCAGCGTTGGGGTAATGGGCGTGCGCATAGTCAAAACAGGCGTATCTTTACCGCCTCAAAATTAAATCACAGCTAAACGTTACAAACTACTATTGCTCCATGGCAGACTCTGCAACCCAACGGTATACCATTACAGCAGCCTTACCTTATGCCAACGGCCCCGTACATATAGGCCACCTGGCCGGTGTGTATGTGCCCGCTGATATTTACGTGCGTTACCTCAGAAAGCAAAACCGAAAGGTGGCTTTTATTTGCGGCTCTGACGAACACGGCGTGGCCATTACCCTGCGCGCCAGAAAAGACGGCCGCACCCCACAGCAGGTTGTTGACCAGTACCACCAGCAGATCAAAGACGCCTTTGAGCAATTTGGCATCAGCTTTGACATTTACCACCGCACCTCTGAGGCCGTGCACCACGAAACAGCAGCAGAGCTGTTTAAGGCCCTGCACGATAAGGGTAAGTTTATTGAACAAACCTCTGCCCAGTATTATGATGAAGAGCAGCAGCAGTTTCTGGCCGACCGATACATTAAGGGCGAGTGCCCCGTTTGTGGCTATCAGGAGGCCTACGGCGACCAGTGTGAGAACTGCGGCACCTCACTGAGCCCGTCAGAACTGAAAAACCCTACTTCAACCTTAAGCGGCAACCCACCCGTAAAGCGTGAAACCAAGCACTGGTACTTTCCGCTGAACGACTACGAGGCCTTTTTCCGTGAGTGGATTCTGGAAGGCCATAAAGACGATTGGAAAGCCAACGTGTACGGGCAGTGCAAGTCATGGATTGACCAGGGCCTGCAGCCCCGAGCCATGACGCGCGACCTTGACTGGGGCGTGAAGGTGCAGAGGGCAAGGTAATGTATGTATGGTTTGATGCGCCCATCGGTTACATTTCGGCCACCAAGGCCTGGGCTGAGCAAAACGGTGAGAATTGGGAAGACTACTGGAAGCAAGACACCACTAAGCTGTATCATTTTATAGGCAAAGACAATATTGTGTTCCACTGCCTCATATTCCCTGCGTTGTTGCATGCCCATGGCGATTTTATTTTGCCTGAAAATGTACCCGCTAATGAGTTCATGAACCTTGAGGGCAATAAAATTTCTACCTCGCGCAACTGGGCGGTGTGGTTGCATGAGTTTATTGAGGATTTTCCTGGTAAGGAAGATGTGCTGCGCTATACCTTAACGGCCAACGCCCCTGAAACGAAAGACAATGATTTTTCATGGAAGGACTTTCAGACAAAGAATAAGAGTGAGCTGTTAGATATTCTGGGCAATTTTATTAATCGAATTATGGTGCTGGCACACAAGCATTTTGAGGGTAAGGTGCCTGAAGAAAATGCCCATTTTGACCTGGAAGCTGATATTAAGGAGAAAATTGCTGATACGCCTAAGGTGGTGGCTGATGCGCTGGAGCGGTTTAAGTTCAGAGAGGCCCAAAGCCTGATGATGGAGCTGGCCCGTGCTGGCAATAAATACCTGACTGATACAGAGCCCTGGAAGCTGGTAAAGACTGATAAGGGCCGGGTAGCCACTATTATAGGCCTTAGCCTGCAAATAGCAGCCAACCTTAGCATTGTCATGGAGCCCTTTTTGCCGTTTACTGCTGCCAAACTGCGTAGCATGCTCAATATTGATGCTTTGGGCTGGGCTGATGCCGGGCAAGCTGCCTTGCTGCCTACCGGCCATACCCTGGGTAAAACTGAATTGTTGTTTCAAAAAATAGAAGACGCCACCATAGAGCAGCAGCTGGCTAAGCTGCAACAGGCCAAAAAAGAAAAACAGATGGAGCAAGCCGCTACTCAACCCCAGAAAGATACCATAAGCTTTGACGAGTTCATGAAAATTGACATGCGCGTAGGCACCGTGCTTGAGGCTGAAAAGGTAAAGAAATCTAAAAAGCTATTGAAGCTGTTGATTGATACGGGCATTGACCAGCGCACCATTGTAAGTGGTATTGCCGGGCATTACACCCCTGAAGATATGGTAGGGCGCCAGGTAACAGTACTGGTTAACCTGGCCCCCCGTAAAATTATGGGCATAGAGTCGCAGGGTATGCTGCTCATGGCAGAAGATGCTGACGAAAGCCTGAAGCTAATTGCGCCCATAGCCAACACCACCAACGGCTCTGGCATTAGCTAACCTCAATTGAACTGGTTCATGGTGCGGGCAATGCCTACTGTGCAAAAGCCCAGCACCATTTGGCAGGCTTTGTCTATCACTTCTGGCAGGCCTTCCTGCTCTTGTTTGTTGAAGGGGCTCAGCACATAATCTACCTGATGGCCTTTATGGTAATCGTCGCCCACACCAAAGCGCAGGCGGGCATAATTGCTGCCACCGGTTAGTGCTTCTATATTCTTCAGGCCGTTGTGGCCGGCGGCAGAGCCTTTGGCGCGCATGCGCAGCTTGCCAAATGGCAGGGCCAGGTCGTCAGTCACCACCAGCAGGTTTTCTTTTTCTACCTTTAGCTCTTGCAGCCAGTAGTTCACGGCCTTGCCGCTCAGGTTCATATAGGTGGTGGGCTTAATCAGGTGTATGGTGCGGCCTTTATGCTTCATCTCAGTTTTGTAGGCCTGCCGCTGTAGGTCAAAGGCAGGGGCGCCTTTTTCTTTCACCAGGGCGTCAAGCACCATAAAGCCAATATTATGGCGTGTTTGGTCATAGTCAGGGCCAATATTGCCCAGGCCGGCAATTAAATACTTCATGGTATGGTGGTGTTACCAGCTAATGCTGTGTTTTGGGCTGGCAAAAATAACCGTTTTCATGTGCAAAACAATGGACTTCTAATGCTCACCAATTAGGTAAAAGCCTGCTGGGCGGCATATTGGGAATGATGTTAACTAATGTGGCAGTGTACATACATTTTCAAAACTCTTGGCTTTTACTGCCAACCATTACGCAATTGTACAAAACTAAGAATATGGCTAAATATTTATAAAATGTAGGTTCGGCGTAGGTCCGCTATAGGTTCGCTCATCCTCCGCTCAAGGCCACTTTTGTACTTTTATAAGGGTACCGCTCACCATCCCATGCTTCTTTTTTTAATGGTCGCTTGCACGCAGGCTGCCAAGCTGGGCGGTAAGGGCCGCAATTTCTGCTTTGAGTAGTTTCAGTTGGCGCAGGCTGGCTTTTTTTGAATGTATTGTTGCAAGTGCTTTTCGCGTAGGGCCAACCAGTTGCGTTGGTGGACTTACACCTGGTTTTTCTGTTAGTTGATGCTATATTTTGGTAGGTAGGTTACAAGTACCGCTTGCTAATTGGCAGCCATGCCTTTTCTGATGACAGCAATCTGCTCAAGGGTTAAGCCGGTGATGTTGGCAGTCACTTTATCACTTAAGCCTTGGTCGATGCTTTTTCTAGCTGTTTTGAGCTTTTCTTGCCCAATACCCTGTTCAATACCTTTCTCTATACCGAACTCGGTAAATTTTCGCTGAAGCATGTCGGTCATTCCCATGGTAAGTGTTGTATTTAGTCAGTTGCCATGCCTTTTCTGATGACAGCAATCTGCTCAAGGCTTAAGCCGGTAATGTCGGCAATTACTTGGTTGTCATACCCTTTTTGAATACCGTTTTGGGCATTGGTTAGTTTATCTTTTTGAATACCTTGTTCGATACCCTGTTCGATGCCTTGTTCAATACCCTGTTCAATACCTTTCTTGATACCGAACTCGGTAAATTTTCGCTGAAGCATGTCGGTCATTCCCATGGTAGGTG
>CAZXTW010000567.1:0-4700 GCA_964643525.1 uncultured Roseivirgaceae bacterium | reverse complement strand
ATTGAGCGTATGGGCAGCGTAACCTGATCAAAATAAATGTCAGTAATGGCAGTGCCCAACAAACCTTTAATGTAGTCTTTTCTTTTGCACCAGGTGGCCCACTCGCGGGCTACGCCCCTGGGCAGGTCTTCGCCCAGGCCAAACCGTTTGGCGGGCAGGTAGCCGCTTATGTTGGTCAATGCGGGTACCAGTACATACCACACCAATGCGGTAAAGTAGCGGTAGGGCGGGGTCATATGAAACCAAACGCCCGTGCTTGAGGCAATAAGCAGGGCCGCGTTAAACTCGGCATGGTTGGGCATTAGGCCAAGCAGCTGCCCGCCCATGCTGTGGCCAATTAGTATTTTGGGCAGGTGGGGGTAGTTGGCGGTGGCCCACCGCAGTACACCCGTCATATCGTACTTGCCCCAGGCCTGCATGCTGGCTTCAAAGCCTTTGAGCTTTTCAGGGCGCGAGCCGCCCACCCCGCGGTAGTCAAACAGCACCACCATAAAACCCTGGCTGGCCAGGTAACTGGCAAACTTGAGGTAAAACTCTTTTTTTATGCCAGTGCCGCCCTGTAGCTGCACCAGTGCTTTGGGGCTGCCCTCTGGGGTTACCAGCAGGGCATCCAGCAGAAACCCATCTTCTGCAGGTATGGCTTTAGATATGGTGTTTTTCATGGGCTTAAATGGTTACATCAATGCCTGCTTCTTTTAAAACCTGCTGGTTAAACAAATGGGGGTAGTGTTTGGCTAACTGCTCAATAAACAACTCGCGGGGCACGTCGGCAAATACACCATAGTCATGCAGGTACTCCATGTACTGCTGGCCATCGTCAGTAAACTCCTGAAAAATAGAATCTTCAGTGCCGTTAAATGCCAGGGGCGCTACCTGGTAGCGGGCGCATAGCTCTTTGTTAAAGGCAGGTGTGGCCTTTACCCATTGCCCGTTCAGGTACAGGTCAGTATAGCCGTGAAACACCAGCACATCAGTACGCAATACTTTGGTGTAGCGCTCAACACCAATGTGGTTGCGTACATTGGCAAAGCCCAACCTGCTGGGCACGCCTACTACGCGTGCGCAGGCAGCCAGCAAATTGGCCTTTTCAACACAGTAGCCATAGTCACGCTCAAGCAGGTTGCTGGCCGTCATGCCTTCTTCTTTCAGGTTAATGGTGTAGGGGTCGTACCTGAAGCCATCACGAATGGCCAAATAAAGGGCAATTGCTTTTTCTGTAGGTGTTTGTGCTGCCTGTGTGTGCTCATGGGCAAAGGCAACCACGTTGGGGTGGTTGCTGTCAATATACTTGCCGGGGGCTAAGTATACGCCATGGCTGGCATCAATATCGTTGTGCATAAGTGTCATGAAGCAAGTTGTTGTTTGCGTTTTTTCTTTTCTTTATAAAAGGCCTTATCGGCCACATACAGGTTTTTGGTTATTTTAGCCACTACCTTGCCCTCACGGTTGGTATAGGCCACGGTAAACTGAAAGTCGCCCTCACCGTTTTTGGCAATGGCTGCTTTTACCTCTTCCACCTCCTGGTCAGTCACTTTAAAGCAGGCCTTAATTTTGCCTGTGCCAGGCCTTACAAAGTGTATGTCGGCTGCTTTATCCCACACCACGTAGGCGGGGCCCAGCAGCCTGATGAGCATGATCATATAAATGGGGTCGGCCGCCCCAAACATGCTGCCGCCAAAAATGGTGCCCACATAGTTTCTGGTTTTCCAGTTTAGCTTTACAGCAATGTGCAGCTCTTTGTAGTCGCCACTTATATAAGTTACACGGCCGCCTGTGCGCCTGTAAGCCGGAAACAGGTTAAATACAAACCGTTGCCACCGTGTTTTGCGTGTTTCTGCCATGGCCACTTAGTTTTTTAGTTGCACATTAATGAGGTCAATCAAATAGTCGGCTACTGCATGCATGTAAGAGGCGTTGCGGTGCAGCTTGCCCAGCATAATGCCCCCCTCTAACGACGAGATAATGATCACTGCAATTTTATTGGCGTTGGTGCCTGCTTTAATTTCGCCGTTGCGAATGCCCTGCACAATTACCTCTTCCAGCATTTGCTCCCACACCAGGGCGGCCTCGCGTACAGCAGCCGAAAGCCTTGGGTTGGTATCGTCTACCTCGGCCGATGAGTTCATGATGGGGCAGCCCCCTTTAATAGGCGGCTTGTATATAAATGTTCTGAAGGTTTCAATAAACGTAAGCAGCTTGTTAATGGCCCCCTCAGAGGCGTCAAAGCTTTCAAGGTATTTGGCATGCATGGTGCCAAATGCGTAGCGAAAGGCTGCCAGCGAGAGGTCTTCTTTGCTGGCAAAGTGGTTGTAAATGCCCCCTTTTTTTAGGCCGGTGCGCTCCATTACATCCTGCATTGAGCTGCCGGCATACCCTTTGGTGTTAAATACCTCTGCCGCTTTAACTACAATGGCTTCTTTGGTTTCGCTGGCTTTTTTCATGGGTTAGTGACTTTACAGATATTATACAGACCGTTCGGTCTTTAAATATCGTAATATTATGCAAGCAGAACAAATGAAGAGTCAATAAGTTTTCTTTTCAATACTAAATAGCATTAAAAGATAGCTTGTAGCAAGCTGGTTAATAAGAAACCGGTTAGTCTTTTTCTGATGTGCTTTGGGTTGATTTTCGGCTTTTGCGCCAGTCTAAAAAGTTCAATACTGTTGTGCCCAGGGTGGCAATGGCCAGGCCGGCCCCTGCCATAACCTCTGCCAGTTGGGGTGCTATGTTGGTGCCCAGCAGCTGATCAACCATATATTTTATGTATGAGCGGGGCAGGTCTTGCTGGCCCAGGGCGCGTTTGATATCCCAATGCCAGTCAGTTAAAAAGCAATAGCCCAGGCCCTTCCATATGCCAAATACAAACCACGAGGTGGCTGTGAGTAGTATCACCAGCAAATGCAGCTTGCGGGTTTTGCGCCAAAGCCACCCCACCAGCGCAAACAGAGTAAAGGCGGTATGGAATATAAATAAGAAGTGGTCTAAAAAAACGTACATCTAGGGTGTGTTTACCTGCTCAGTAGGGGCAGGCGGTACCTCAGGGGCGGTGGGTGTGTCGGCCTCGGCATCACCCAGCAGAAGTATCAACGCAAGCAAAATTAAAATAATGATGTAAATCAGCTTGCGTCGGTCTTTCAAATCGCCCGATAACATTTTTCTGATGCCATCCTGCCGGTAGTACTGTTCAAAACGATCAGCAAACCGCTCAAAGTCTTTGTGCTTGTGAATTTCTTCCTGTGAAGGGTCAGGTTTATTGATATTTACCTTAATTCTGGCCATTCAATGGTTCTGGTTATTGCCTTAGGCATGGGCCTAATGCGCTTCAAACAGTTGTAAGGCTATTTTCTTCATTTTCTTAAGCAGGCGGTAGGTTTTTACCTTAGCGTTTACTTCAGAAAGCCCTAATATAAAGCCTACCTCACGAAAAGAACGATTTTCAAAGAAGCGCAGTTCTAAAAACTGCACTTCTTCGCTGGTTAGCTGCTCTAGCAGCAGGGTTATTTTCGCTTCTTTATCGGCCTGCTCAATGCCGGTTTCCATCTCTTCAAACAGTTGGTCAATGTGGTGGTCTTGCAAGCTTACTGACCGCTGCAACTGCTTTTGCTTACGAAAATACTGGTTTACTTCGTTGCTGGCAATGCGGTACAGCCAGGCCGAAAAGGGTACCTCGCGGTACTTGAACTTCTTTAAGTTTTTGAGGCAATTGTAAAAAGTGCGTGAGGTAAGCTCGGCTGTTGCATCTTCATGATCAACCCTGCGGTTAATGAATATGAATATCTGGTCAAAATACCGCTCATAAATAGGAGCAAACATGCGAGGGTCGGCCTGTGCGGCCTGTATTACCTCAAACTCTTCCTGAATGTCATCAAGGGTGCGGTGGTAGGTGCTGCTGCTGGTGCGCAACAGCCTGTAGGCCCATGCCAAAATGGGGGCAGTAAGCTTGAGTTGAGACAGCCGGGGCAGAGGCATTTTGGTTGTGGCTGTATGAGGCAATGCAATTGATAGGCTCAGGGCAGTCATAATTGTTGATTTTCAATACTACAAAACGTTTCAGGTAAAACAAAGGCTGCCTGGTGGCAGGGGGTGAATCAATAAGGAAAGACAAACCTGCCGCACGCGCGGCAGGCTTGACTACTAACAGCTCATGAGAAATGCTACTAAACTGTGTTTTGCAATTCAGATTGTTTGCGGGTGTCGTTACTCATGTGTTTAATCTCTGATGGTATAGTTAAATATGGTGTACCCAATATTTACTTCTTCGCGCTGGCCCCTGAAGTTGAGGCGTTCTACCTTTTTCACATCAATTACTATCTGGTCATTAGGCTGGGCGTTACGTAAAAAGTTGCCCACGTTTACCTCACCTGTAGTATAGGTTTCACGTTGCAGGGGGCGGCCGTTTCTGGCCCATATCAGCTCCCACTCAGTAGCTCTGTAGCGGGCGTCGTTAGGTAAAAACTCTTTAAAGTCGGGGTCGGGCAGCACGCGTACCTTTAAGCGCCTGGGCGCTGTGCCGCCATTGCGCAGGTCAAGCTCGCGGTTGCCGCTAAACACCCGCACGGTGGGCATGGGTATGCGGCGCACCCTGAACTTGCGGCCACCAATACTATAGCCGTTGTTGTTGATCTTTACATCTACAGCAGTGGCGCGTGGTACAATGGTAATTTGCCCCTTCTGGCCGCGGGTAATCAGTTCGCCGCCTG
>CAZXTW010000566.1:0-4703 GCA_964643525.1 uncultured Roseivirgaceae bacterium | reverse complement strand
GGCTGGTATTGCCAGCCAGAAGTAATAAGCGGGCTGCCTAATTCTTAACCAAAACCACATGCTCGGTTTGTTTGGTACGCACAGCTTATTCAAGATTGGCTGTTCGCTATGATCGATTGTAAAGTGGCAACAAACCGGTTCAGTTCGGCTTCAGTATTATAATAATGCACAGAGCTGCGCACCATTTGGGGCAGGCGGCGCTGCTGGCTGTCAAGCAAAGTGCCACGCTGCAATACTACAGATACATTAATGCCTGCTGCATGTAACGCTTGTTTTAGCTGTGCCGAGGGTACCCCCGCTACGCTAAACGTAACAATGCCGCCCTGTACAGTGCCCAGGTCATGCACTGTGGTGTGTGGTATGGCAGCCAGCTGCTGCCGCAGGTGGCTGGCCAGCTGCTGTATGCGCGCCCATACCTCATGTATGCCAATACTATTCAGGTAATCAACGGCGGCCTTCAGGGCCAGTTTGCTGCCTACACTACACTCCCATACCTCAAACTTACGGGCATCTGTTAATGTAGTATACGTATCATCGGCCTGCCATTCGGCACTGTGCAGGTCAAGCTGCTCAGGCTCCAGCTGGGCAATATGCTGCTTGCGCACATACAAAAAGCCAGTACCCCGGGGGCCACGCAAAAACTTACGTCCTGTGGCCGAAAGAAAATCACAGCCAATAGCTTCAACATCTAACGGGTATTGCCCTGCCGTTTGGCAGGCATCAAGCAAATACAACACCTTATGTTGCCTGGCAATAGCACCTACCGCCTCTGCGTCATTCACCAGGCCACCATTGGTGGGCATATGCGTAATGGCAATCAGCTTTACAGCGGGGGTTATCATATTGGCCAGGGCAGCCACATCAAGGCTACCATCGGGGGCAGCAGGGGCAATGCGTATTTCAATACCATAGCGTTGCCGTGCCTGCATAAACCCAATATAATTACTGGCATACTCACTGGGGCCGGTAATAATCACGTCGCCAGCTTTAAAAGGTATGGCAAAAAACGCCTTACCCCACGCCACCGTGGCGCTTTCGGCATAGGCAATCTCTTCTGGCTGGGCATTAATCAGTTGTGCCACGCTGTTATAAAAGCCATTCAGCGCTTCAGCATAATGGGCGGCGGCTTCATAGCCGCCATGTTCCTCTTCATAAGCTAAATACGTGCGCAGGGTGTCGCTAACGGCAGTAGGCATTAATGCGGCACCGGCGTTATTCAGGTGCAGCACATGCTGCACACCACGGGTGTCTTTCCTAATCTGGGCAATATCCATGCCTGAAAACTAATGAAACTAATCCAAATAGGGTAGGGGGTGGGGCTACAAGCTGCTGGTAAAAGCCAGTTTTGGTACTAGGCTAGCTTTTTATGATTATTATCAGCGTCAAATAGCAACTCTATATTTAACGCCTCAAGTGCGTTCAGTAACGCATCAAAACGCTGCTGGTGCTGTTTCATTTGCTTAATGCTTCCCCTGTTGTACGCTACCTGCGTCATCAGGTCAATCAACTCGTCCATTTCAGCCACCAGTTGGGCTTTTTGCTGTTGGTGGTCTGTCTGCACAGTATTTGTGCTACACAACGTATTCATTTTCAGTAATAGGTAAGTACATAAAGCAATTAAAAAGAAAAAGCAATGCAGCCACATAGCCGTTAGCTCACCCAGCACCTACGGTACAACGTATGTAGCCCGTAGGCAATGCCTTTGCAGAAAGGACGGCGGCCAACTGCTACAATCACTACAGTTAACCTATTTCATGCTGCTGGTGTGCGCCTCAACCCTAATTGGCACCATGGTGCATTGCTTAAAAAAAAGAACTTGTTTCAATGATATTAACTGAACATTTTCACATTGCTGCTGGCCGGCCCACAGTTTATGCCAGCCGCAGAAATGCAACCATTACTAAAGTGACTAGAAAACTCTTGAGACTTTTTTGGTAAACTCTTTAATCAAACAGTGTGATAATTTACAGTGGTCATAGGTTTGTAATCAATAAAAACGTGTACAAAACAATACGCCTAACTAATATTGTATTGAGTATTTTTTTGTCGTGAACTCCTTCTTTGATGATGCAAATATATATTTACCTGGTTTCTGTAAAACTAAAAGTAGTTGGCTTGAGGCAATTACAAGGCCAACTGCTCAAAACCTACGGTAAGTGAATAAATGCTGTTGCCGCAAATGTCCTAACCACTAACTGGTTGTTTTAAGTTTGGTTTTCACCTTCTCTGCCACATTTTGCGTAAAGCCAAGGCTAATCTTATTCCAAAGGGGGCTAAGCAGTAGGCTCAATGATATGACAGATACAATCAGCTGGTAGGCCTTTTCACTAACAAAGCCATTCAAAAAGGCTATGTTACCTATTACAAAGCTAAACTCACCTATTTGCGACAATACTGCACCACCATGAATAGCTTCACGCCAGCTTAGCTTCAGCAGGCGCATTGCTAGTGTATTTATAATATTATTGGTTAAAAACGTGGCAAACACCAGCAAAGTAATGGCCAGCCAATTGGTTACCAGAAACTGCAGGTCAATCAGCATACCAACTGAAATAAAAAACAGGGCCACAAATATCACCTTCAATGAATACAGGCTGTCGTGAAACCACTCAGTAGTTTTAGAGGCTGCCACCAGCAGGCCAGCCAAAAACGCCCCTAATGCGGTTGAAAGCCCAAAAAAACCTGTCAGCGCCGAAAAGCCAAAGCAAAGCCCAAAAGCAAAAAACACCTGTATCTCATGGTCTTTATACAGTAGCTTATGAAAGGGCATCTTAATGTATTGCTTACGCAGTAAAAACACCACAAACCCGGCCACCAGCAGCGCCCCAACAATTTGCAGCACCACCTCTGTGGTAGTAGTTTCAACCCCTGAAAAATAATTCAGCGTAAGCAGCATGGGCACAATCATAACATCCTGCACCAGCAAAATACCCAATACGGCCTGCCCCACCTTGCTGTCCATCTCATTGGCATCTTGCAGCAGCTTCACCACCACAGCTGTGCTGCTGAGGCTAATCACAAACCCAAGCGTTAAAATACGCGCCAATGACCACTCAAACCAGGCACCAATGGCCCAGACTGTTGCCACACTTAAAAACACCTGTATTAGCGTGCCAAGCACAGCCACCTTCCAGTTGGCCACCAGCTTGGGTAATGATATTTCCATACCCATAAAAAACAGCAGCAATATCAGGCCCAGGTTACCCATAGAGTGAATCAGGTCGGGGTTATCAACAATATGGCTCACGTGGGGGCCAAGCACCACCCCGGTAATAATATAAATAATTACATGCGTTTGCTTAATATACCGCAACACAAACCCAACAAACACCACCCCAAGGGCTATTAGTACAAACCGCAGCATCAGGGGGTCGCTCTCTATGGCGGCTAAAACAGGGGTATTAAACAATGAATACATTGGCATAGCTGGTTTTCCATCTGGGTTGGTGGGCAGCCCAAACATGGCATTCTATTTGTGCAACTAAGTTACACCATAACTGCCTACATTTGCAGCTTGGCAGCAACCATTGCCCTATCATAACACAATAAAAACCAATGAAGTTACTCTTAAAATCAGGCATTTTGTTAGTAGTAGCCCTGGCCCTGGCGGCTTTGCCTGCGGCGGCCCAGCAGGTAAAAGGCAAAAGCCTATTATGGAAAGTAAGCGGCAACGGCCTCACAGCCCCCTCATACATATTTGGTACCCTGCACGTGGTATGTCAGGACGACCTGTTTCTGCCCAAAGGCACCGAAGCCGCTATGGCCAGTACAGAAACACTTATGCTTGAGCTGGATATGGATGACCCCACCATGGCCAGCAAAATGATGCAGCTTATGGTAAGTAGTGACACCGTAGGCCTGGTGCGCCGCCTCACCACCAGCCAGCAAAGCAGCATCAGCAAATTTTTACAGGCCAACTACGGCGTACCCCTACAGGTGTTTGACAAACTGAAACCCTTTGCCGTCATGACCATGGTTATGGGCAAATACGTTGACTGTGCCCAGCCCACCTCTTACGAAGATGTATTCATGACCATGGCCGGCAAAGGCAAAAAGCCGGTAGAAGGCCTTGAAACCGTAGAATACCAGATTAGCATATTCGATAAGCTTAGCCCCCAACAGCAGGTAGACTTGTTGGTAGATGCAGTAGAAAAGCATGAGCAGTACAAAGAAGAATTTGCGGCCATGCTCAAGCTCTACAAAAAGCAAGACCTACTTAAGCTGGCCAAACTTATGAATGAAGACCTTGGGCCCATGGAAGCCATTGAAGACGAGCTGGTAGATGAGCGCAACAAAGCCTGGATACCCAAAATGGAAGCGCAGATGCAGGCTGGCCCCACCTTCTTTGCCGTTGGGGCCGCCCACCTGCCCGAAGCGCGGGGCATACTCACGCTACTGGCCCAGCAGGGCTACACCCTTACACCCGTAAAATAGCAGGTAGCCCAGAACAATATAAATCAAGAAGCTTTTGGCGTCCCGATTACTTATCGGGATGCCAACACGTTTGCGGCCACTGGCGCGAGCTTCCAAGCTCGTGCCCAATAAAAATTAGGGCTTCCAAGCCCTTCTTAATAAACTGTAAATGAAAAATAGATAATAGGTGTGTGCCTATAGCTGGTGCTTTTGCTGTATCGCCTCAATTGTTGCGACAGGCACCCCGGCAATGCTGGCAATTTCTTCAAGGGTATATGCTTTTTCAATCA
>CAZXTW010000565.1:0-4718 GCA_964643525.1 uncultured Roseivirgaceae bacterium | reverse complement strand
CACAAGCCATGGCCATACTACCAGGCATAAGCCGCTCTGGCGCAACTATTGCCACCGGCCTGCTACTAGGTATTAAAAAAGAAACTGCCACTCGCTTCTCATTTTTAATGATACTCATCCCCATACTTGGGGCTACCTTCCTAAAGGTACTAGAGTATATAGAGCAGCCTGCTGGTAGCCAAAACATTAGCAGTGTAGCCCTATTGGTAGGTTTTGTAGCAGCATTCATTTCAGGCTTATTAGCCTGCAACTGGATGATTGCCATCGTTAAAAAAGGTAAGCTGTATTATTTTGCTATTTACTGTTTTATAATAGGTAGCATAGCCATACTTGCCTCAGTGCTGTAATGAAGAAAAACACTTACAATTTTCAAGAGGGTGAGTTGTTGCTAATTGACAAACCACTAGAGTGGACCTCTTTTGACGTGGTAAAAAAAATTCGTAACCTCACTAAAGCCAAAAAAGTGGGTCATGCCGGTACTCTTGACCCATTAGCGACTGGCCTGCTCATTATCTGCACTGGTAAGCTCACCAAACAAATTGACAATTATCAGGCACAGCAAAAAGAATATACAGGTACAATGTTGCTTGGACGTACCACCCCCTCCTTTGATCTTGAAACTGACTATAACAGCCAACAGCCAACTGAGCATATTACGCCCGAACAAATACACCAGGCTACCGCACAATTTACCGGCGTCATTATGCAGCAGCCACCACAGTACTCAGCTATAAAAGTTGGAGGCGAAAGGGTATACAAAAAAGCACGACAGGGCAAAACCGTTAAAATAGAACCTCGACAGGTTGAAGTGCCCACCTTTGAAATTACAGGCATTAAAATGCCTGACGTAAACTTTCGGGTAGTCTGCTCAAAAGGCACCTATATACGTAGTCTGGCTCACGACTTTGGGCAGGCCATAGGGTGTGGCGCATGCCTCACCCAATTAACGCGCACCAAAATAGGTGACTTCAGCCTCCAAAATGCCATGCTATTAAGTGACTTTGGCCAGCACATAAAAACCTTAACACATGGAGATACACCACGGCATTGACAATTTTAAGCCAATCAAAAATGCTATTGTTACCAGCGGCACTTTTGATGGTGTACATATTGGCCACAGGGTAATTTTAAAAAGACTGATTGATATTGCCAGGCCAACCAATGGGCAAACAGTAGTCATAACCTTTTGGCCTCACCCAAGGTTTATACTGCAGCCAGAAAATAAAAGCCTCAAGCTACTCAGCACTTTTCAAGAAAAAGCTGCCATTCTAGATGAAATTGGAGTTGACCATTTGGTACGTATTACATTTAATCGAGACTTTTCAGAACTAACCTCAGAGCAGTTCATTCAAAAAGTACTGATCAACGCAATAGAAACGCATAAATTGGTTATTGGCTATGACCACCGCTTTGGCCGCAACCGCGAAGGCAGCTTTGAGCATTTAGCTGCCAACCACGAACAGTACGGCTTTCGAGTTGAAGAAATACCCCGGCAGGATATTGATCATGTTGGCGTAAGCTCAACTAAAATACGTAAAGCCCTGGCCGAGGGTGATGTGCCTACAGCCACAGAGTACCTTGGCAGGCAATACACTATAACAGGTATTGTAGTTCGTGGTGATCAGATTGGGCGCACTATTGGCTTCCCAACAGCTAATATTGTTGTGCAGGAGGAGTATAAGCTAATACCTGCAGATGGCACTTATGCCGTAAAAGCCACCTACAAAAATGCTCAGTTCCAGGGCATGCTCAACATTGGGTTCAGGCCTACAGTTAACGGCAAAATGCGCAGAATAGAACTTCACATCTTTGACTTTGAAGGCGACCTGTACGGCGAATACATTACCATCCACTTTGTTCAGATGCTCAGAAAAGAAATGAAATTTGCTGACCTTAACGCACTCAAAAAGCAGCTCTTACAAGACAAACACAACGCTCAGCGTATTTTTAACACATAATTAGGGCTATGCCCCTACAATTGGCGGCTCAATTGCCTGAAAAATTTACCTTTGCAGCTATAACTTGTACATCAAGCAACGTACCCAAAAATTATGATTAACAAAGTTGTAAGTGGTGCCCAACAAGCTGTGGCAGATATTCACAACAATGCAGTGCTTATGCTGGGGGGCTTTGGCCTGTGCGGCATTCCTGAAAACTGCATCAGTGCCCTAATACAGTCGGGTGTTACTGGCTTAACCTGCATCTCAAATAATGCCGGGGTAGATGACTTTGGCATTGGCCTCATGTTAAAAACCAGGCAGGTAAAAAAGATGATTTCATCATATGTTGGTGAAAACGCAGAGTTTGAGCGACAACTACTTTCAGGCGAGTTAGAGGTTGAGCTCATACCACAAGGCACTCTGGCTGAACGAGTACGGGCTGGTGGCGCTGGCATACCCGCATTCTTTACCCCTGCAGGTGTAGGTACTGAAGTGGCCGAAGGCAAAGAAGTGCGTGAGTTTCATGGCAAAACCTACTTGATGGAAGAGTGGCTCAAGGCTGATTTTTCACTGGTAAAAGCCTGGAAAGGCGATACAGCCGGCAACCTGATCTATAAAGGTACCGCACGTAATTTTAACCCCATGATGGCCATGGCAGGCAAAATTACCATTGCCGAAGTTGAAGAGCTGGTACCTGCGGGCACCTTAGACCCCAACCAGATACACACTCCAGGCATATTCGTCCAGCGTATTTTTGAAGGAAAAGCCTACGAAAAACGGATTGAACAACGGACCACCCGACCCAAAAACTAACCCCATGGCATTAGATAAAATTGGCATCGCTAAAAGAATTGCCCAAGAAGTAAAAGACGGTTCTTACATCAACCTGGGCATAGGCATACCCACGTTGGTAGCCAACTATATTCCTGAAGGCATAAACGTTGAGCTGCAATCTGAAAACGGACTGTTAGGTATGGGCCCCTTTCCAATAGAAGGCGAAGAAGACCCTGACCTGATCAATGCTGGCAAGCAAACCGTAACAGCTGCCACTGGGGCATCATTGTTTAGTTCTGCCGAAAGCTTTGAAATGATTAGAGGTGGCCACGTACACCTAACCATACTTGGCGCTATGGAAGTATCTGAGCATGGCGACATTGCCAACTGGAAAATACCCGGTAAAATGGTGAAAGGTATGGGTGGCGCCATGGACCTTGTAGCCAGTGCCGATAACATTATTGTGGCCATGCAGCACACCAGCAAATCTGGCCAGTCAAAAATATTAAAGCAGTGTACCTTGCCCATTACTGGTTTAAAATGTGTGAAACGGATTGTGTCTGATTTGGCCGTGCTTGATGTTCTGCCTGAGGGTGGCTTTAAATTGGTTGAACGCGCCCCCGGGGTTACAACAGCCTTCATAAAAGAAAAAACCGAAGGCAAACTGGTAGTTGAAGGTGAAGTGCCTGAAATGAAAATATAACTATTCAAAGGCACCAGCCTACTATTGGCGGCTGCCTCTTTTAACAGATAAACATTTACTGATTATAAAATGAAGAAGTCTGAGATTCGCTTATCGATAGAGCTGGACGATGAAAACATTCCTGAGCATATTTACTGGAATGCCGACGACAAGGGCGATGCAGGCCTTGATGAAACAAAATCAATGAGCCTTTCCATCTGGGACCATGTGAATAAAAATACGTTACGAATTGACCTCTGGACCAAAGAAATGCCAGTTGAAGAAATGAAGTACTTCTACATTGATTCAATAGGTGGCCTGGCCCAAAGCCTGTTAAACGCCACCGGTGATGAACACATGGCCAATGAAATGAAAGCCCTGGCCGACAGACTATTTAAGCACGTAGAAGAAGAAGCAAAAAAAGGAGATAATTAGTAAATTAGGTTCCTGTAAGTCAACCCAATTAACTACCTCAGCACAGTAGTCTTTAATAAAATACTTCCTGGCATACATTCGCTAATTACAAGTATGCCAGGGCATATACAACAACTTACTACCTGCTTAGCTACAGTTCGTTTTTTACCCTGGTTACCAATAATTTACTGCAATCAGATCAAAAGCTGGCCAATAATACCTCTAACATTGGTGAAAAAGTGCTGAGAATTAAAAATTACTACCCTCCGTAACAGCCCATTTTGCGCTACAGCTAAATAATTTACTCTGCATGCTTACTATCTAGGCTAAAAATTGTTAGTTTTAACACGCCAAGTAATTATGCTTTTGAAAAAATACCATCATTCTGTAAAGTATTTTGAAAAATTTACATATCATTATATAAAGTACATTGGCTATTGCACAAAACTTTTCTAAACTAATCAAAGATGAGAAATATGAAGAAAATCTTTACGCAGACTGGCTTGATGCTGCTCTTGCTCTGCACGTTGATGGGCTATACATCCCTGGCTCAATCAACAGTGTCGGGTACTGTTACCGATAAGGAAACGGGAGAAGCACTGGTTGGGGTAAACATTATTGTGAAAGGTACAGTATCAGGTACTATCACTGACCTTGATGGTAACTTTACCCTGTCAGTTAGTCAAGCACCGCCCTTTAAAATTATCATTTCTATTGTGGGTTATGCTGCCCAGGAATTAGACATTTCAGAGTCAAACGTATCTGGCCTTGACGTGAGCCTTGATGAATCGCTGGCAGTACTTGGCCAGGAAGTTGTAATCTCAGCATCAAGGGTTGAAGAAAGCATCCTTGAGTCGCCTGTTACCATTGAAAAAATGGACATTCTGGCCATTCAGCAGGCCCCTGGG
>CAZXTW010000564.1:0-4731 GCA_964643525.1 uncultured Roseivirgaceae bacterium | reverse complement strand
ACTCTGGTTGGTGTCAATGGTATTCTTTATTGCTTCTACATTGTTGGGTGGTATAAACTACATTACAACGGTAATTAACCTACGTACCAACGGTATGACTTTCTCAAGGCTGCCGTTAACAATCTGGGCCTTCTTCCTGACTGCCATCATTGGTTTGTTGTCATTCCCGGTATTGTTCTCTGCCGCTTTGTTGTTGGTTTTTGACCGTAGCTTTGGTACCAGCTTTTACCTGTCTGATATTTACGTTGCTGGCGAGGCATTGCCTAACCAGGGCGGTAGCCCAATATTATACCAGCACCTGTTCTGGTTCCTTGGACACCCTGAAGTATACATTGTGCTATTACCAGCACTGGGTATCACCTCTGAGGTAATTGCAACAAACTCTCGTAAGCCTATTTTTGGCTACAAGGCTATGATCATATCAATGCTTGGTATTTCTATCCTGTCATTCATTGTATGGGCGCACCACATGTTTGTGTCTGGCTTAAACCCATTCTTAGGGTCAATATTCATGTTCCTGACATTAATCATTGCTGTGCCTTCTGCAGTAAAAGTATTTAACTACCTCACCACTTTATGGAAGGGTAACCTGGTGTTTACACCAGCCATGCTGTTCTCTATTGGTCTGGTATCGTTCTTTATCTCTGGTGGTTTAACTGGTATATTCTTAGGCAACTCAGCCATTGATATTGTTCTGCACGATACATACTTTGTGGTAGCCCACTTCCACCTGGTAATGGGTAGTGCTTCTTTCTTTGGCCTGCTGGCTGGTGTATACCACTGGTTCCCTAAAATGTTTGGCCGCATGATGGACTCACGCTTGGGTGTGTTACACTTCTGGCTAACCTTCGTGGGTGTATACATGGTATTCTTCCCGCTGCACTACATTGGTATTGATGGCTACCCCAGAAGGTACTACTCTTTCACCAATTACGATGCCGGCGGATTCACTGACCTGAATATGTTCGTTTCTGTAGCGGCTATCATCACCTTTGCTGCTCAGTTTATATTCCTGTTCAACTTCTTCTACAGCATTTTTAAAGGCCGTAAGGCACCTGCTAACCCCTGGCGCTCTAATACACTGGAGTGGACTACCACCTCAGTACAGCCAGGCCATGGCAACTGGTCAGGCCCTTTACCTTCTGTTTACCGTTGGCCATATGATTACAGCAAGCCCGGTGCTGAAGAAGATTTCATTCCTCAAACTGTGCCTTTATCTGAAACGCCAGAGTCTAACCTGCCTCATGAGCAGGAGCTGGCCAAATTTGAAGAGGTACAAGGTGACGAAGGTGCCATCAAGCTAGATGATGCACATGCAGAGCAGGGAACAGACGAAGAAGCTAAATCGTAAATACGCTTGTTCAGAAAACTGAGCATAGCTACAGTCATAGCTGTTTATTTTCTGATACTGGTTGGCGGTATAGTGCGCAGTACCGGCTCAGGCATGGGGTGCCCCGATTGGCCCAAATGCTTTGGTAATTGGGTGCCGCCAACCAGTGCAGAACAGCTTCCCACCAACTATCAGGATGTTTATGCTGGTAAGCGCCTCAAGAAAAATGAGCGCCTGGCAGGCTACCTCAATGCCTTTGGTCTAAACAAACTGGCCCTTAAAATACAAAACGACCCATCAATTGCTGAAGAGGCTGAATTCAATGCCGTCAAAACCTGGATTGAATACATCAACAGGTTAATTGGTGTTGTAATTGGGTTGTTAATTGTTGCTACCCTCATTGCTTCGGTCAAATTTATCCGTACTCAAAGCGTAGTTTTCTGGGGGGCGTTGGCATCTTTTATTCTGGTGGTTTTTCAAGGGTGGGTAGGTTCAGTAGTGGTATCTACAAACTTATTGCCGGGTTTGGTTACCTTCCATATGTTACTGGCATTGCTCATTGTAGGTATATTATTATACATAGCCTACAAAACATCTGCAGGGCTTGAAGCACCTCCCCAGGTAGAAAGAAAAAAGTTACTCAATGCACTATTAACTGTATGTATACTTACTTTTGTGGTGCAAATAACATTGGGTACTCAGGTGCGTGAAGCAGTAGATGTGGCAGCAGCACAATTAGGGCAGCAGGCCAGGGGTACCTGGGTTGAGCATTTAGGGGTTTCATTTCTAGTGCACCGGTCGTACTCATGGCTGGTACTTATTTTGAACCTCTTTCTTGTGTACATGTTACGCAGGTATACTAAGTCGTCATTAGGTCTACAACGGTGGACTTACGTTTTGATAGGTTGTATTGTAATTGAGATTGCCACTGGGGCTGCAATGGCTACCTTTGGTATACCTCCTTACCTGCAGCCAGTACATTTATTGTTGGCCAGTGTCATTATTGGGGTGCAGTTCATGATTATGCTCATGTTAAACACCAGGCCCCAGGCACAAACCCAACCCAAATTAACATATGCAGCTACGTGATGAGTGAACAAGTAAAACAAGCAGGGTTTGCACATGTATTGGCCGTAAGGGCCAGAGCCTATATGTCGTTACTGAAGTTTAGGCTTTCCTTTCTGGTGGCTTTCTCTTCAGGTTTTGGTTATATATTAGCCACTAAAGGCAACTATGACCTCTATAACCTCATTATGTTATGCTTTGGAGGGTTTTTAGTCAGTGGTGCTTCAATAACCATTAACCAGGTGATTGAAAAAGACTTGGATAAGCTCATGGAGCGCACCAAAAACCGGCCTTTGCCCACTGGCCTGGTTAGTGAAACAGAAGCTAAGGTATTTGCGCTGCTTGTAGGGTCACTGGGCCTTATCTTATTGTATTACTTCACCAACCCACTTACCACAGCCTTATCGTTTGTATCAATGGTATTGTACAGCTTTGTGTACACACCCTTAAAGCGGGTAGGGCCGGTAGCTGTATTTGTTGGCGCCATACCTGGTGCATTACCTCCGCTGTTGGGCTGGGTAGCTGCCACTGGTTTCATTACCCACGAAGCACTCATTATATTCAGCATTCAATTCATCTGGCAGTTTCCGCATTTCTGGGCAATTGCCTGGGTAGCACATGATGATTATACCAAAGCAGGCTTCAAAATGCTACCGGGCAAGGGCAGCCGTGACCTTAAAACAGCCTTTAACATCATGATTTATACCCTGTTTTTATTGCCTCTGGGTTTATTACCAGCCAAATTTGGCATTACAGGGTTAAACTCAGCCATTATTGCTACGGTATGCGGGGCATTATTCCTTGCCCAGTCATTTGCTTTAATGCGTGACGGCACCCGTAAAGCAGCTTTGAAAATGATGTTTGGCTCATTCATTTACCTGCCTGTGGTACAAATAGCCTACTTATTAGATATGATTTAAGCTCAACAACATGGCTCAAGAATATTCATTACATATAGACCCTACCCAGGCCCAAAAGCAGTACAAGCCTAAAGAGATACTCTCAATGCACCCGCATAAATTTATGTTGTGGTTGTTCATTGTCTCGTCAACAATGGTATTCATGGCTTTTACCTCTGCCTACATCGTAAGGCAGTCACAAGGCCAGTGGCTCGAAATAAACCTGCCCGTAAGCTTTTGGTACAATACCATCTTAATAGTGGCCAGCAGTGTAACGGCTCAATTAGCCTATTTTGCTGCCAAAAAAGATCGTTTAAAACTGGTTAAGATACTGTTACTGGTTACACTGGGGCTGGGCGGTGCCTTTCTGGTAGGGCAGTGGAACTCATGGTCTGAACTGGTAGACATGAGCGTTTACTGTAGTGGCGATGCTGATTTGGCTGGGTCGATTGCCGGCTCATTCCTTTACGTAAGTACCGGTCTGCACGCAGCGCACATCATAAGCGCTATTATTTTTATGATTAATATGTTAATTTCGACACTTAAATACAAAGTGCACTCTCGTAGTACAGTTTATCTTGAAATGAGCGTCACTTGGTGGCATTACCTGGGTGGTCTGTGGATCTACCTTTTGCTGTTCTTAGAATTAAACCGATAACAATTTTATATACTGATCTGAAACACTATGTCAACGACTGCTGCGGTTCTTAAAGGCCCTAAAGATAATAGCTGGTCAGGTGGTAAAGCGCCCATGAATGCCACATATGGCAAGCTAATGATGTGGTTCTTTCTCCTGTCTGACGCCTTCACGTTCTCTGCGTTGCTGGTAACCTATGGCCTTATACGCTTTAGCTACCCACATTTTACTGGCGACCCTGACACGTACGTATTTTCAGACCAGTACTGGCCCATACCTGAACAGGTATTTGAGGCCGTTCCGTTTTTGCACGGGGTGCCTTTGCCACTGGTATTCGTAGGTATCATGACCTTTATTCTGATTCTGAGCTCGGTTACTATGGTACTTGCCGTTGAAGCTGGCGAGCGCAGAGACAGAAAAGGTGTGGTAAAATGGATGCTATGGACCATCATTGGTGGCCTGGTATTCCTGGGCTGCCAGGCGTGGGAGTGGTCACACTTTATCCATGGCATGCACAGTGGTAGCCAGGTTGCAGAAGGCACCACCCTGTTTGGAGCTAATCTGGTTAATAACCAATATGGGCCGCCTGCCTTTGCTGACTTCTTTTTCTTTATCACGGGCTTCCATGGCTTCCACGTATTTTCTGGGGTATTGCTAAACTTCATCATCTTCTACAATGCTGTAGTAGGCACTTACCACCGACGGGGCCATTATGAAATGGTTGAAAAAGTAGGGCTGTACTGGCACTTTGTAGACCTAGTATGGGTATTTGTATTTACCTTCTTTTATCTGGTTTAATT
>CAZXTW010000563.1:0-4742 GCA_964643525.1 uncultured Roseivirgaceae bacterium | reverse complement strand
ATATCAAAACCAGCCCTGGCGGCGGTGGCCATCTACACCTTTCAGGGGGCCTGGAATGAGTTCATGTGGACTGTAATTGTAACCACCACCAACGATATGTTTACCCTGCCCGTGGGTATGAACTTTCTTAAAAACGAATTTCAGGTAAACTGGCCCCTGCTCATGGCGGGTACCATACTCATTTCATTGCCCACGCTGGCCATATTCATCATATTCCAAAGGTATTTTGTTGAAGGGGTGGCAAGCTCCGGACTAAAAGAATAATCATGGCAAAAGTTGAGCTAAAAAATATAAAAAAGGTATACGACAACAACGTCACGGCCATTGCAGATGCCAGCGTTGTGGTTGAAGACAAAGAGTTTGCCGTGCTGGTAGGCCCCTCGGGCTGCGGTAAATCTACCATGCTGCGTATGATTGCCGGCCTGGAAGAAATCAGCGGGGGCGACCTGTTGATTGACGGCAAGCGCGTGAATGACCTCTCGCCCAAAGACCGCGACATTGCCATGGTGTTTCAAAACTACGCCCTGTACCCGCACATGACTGTGTTTGACAACATGGCCTTTGGCCTGAAGCTGCGCAAATTTGCCAAAGCTGAAATTAAGCAGCGGGTAGAGCATGCGGCCGAAATACTGGGCCTTACAGAATACCTGCAGCGCCGGCCCAAGGCCATGTCGGGCGGGCAGCGCCAGCGCGTAGCCATTGGCCGCGCCATAGTGCGCCAGCCCAAGGTATTTCTGTTTGATGAACCCCTCAGCAACCTCGATGCCAAGCTGCGCGTGCAGATGCGCATGGAAATCAAACGCCTGCACAAGCAGCTGAACGCCACCATGATTTACGTTACCCACGACCAGGTAGAAGCCATGACCATGGGCAATAAAATTGTGGTGCTCAAGGCGGGTGATGTGCAACAGGCAGATAAGCCCATGACCCTGTACAACAACCCCGCCAACCAGTTTGTGGGCAGCTTCATTGGCAGCCCGGCCATGAACTTTGCCAACGGCAAAATAATGCGCCAAAACCGCCAGTACTTTGAGGGCAACGGCATGCGCTTTTCAATACCTGAAAACATTGAAGCCAAAACCGCTGCCTTTATTGACCAGGATATTGTGCTGGGCTTCAGGCCTGAAAGCATTTATGACCACGACTATGAAGACCGTGCCCAGCTTACAGAAAAAATAGCCATTGAGGTAGATGTAACTGAGCCAATAGGGGCTGAAACATTCATTTACTTTCATGCCGGCGGGCAAGAGTACTGCATGCGCAGCAGCTCGGGCCTGACCTACACCAACGGCCAGCAAATAAATATTGGCTTTGACGTGGCCCGCCTGTATTTCTTTGACAGGCAAACCGGCGCCCGCCTGGCCTGAGACATAACTACGACTTTTACTGACATTCTAATTATTTGATAAGACACACTACAGACACAGCATGAAATACGACAACGGAACAGGCGATTTGCAAAACTGGGTAGTGGCCGAAGGGGCCTTTGAGCAACGCTACCAGGGCAAGGCAGAGGTGGTGATGTGCCTGGGCAATGGCTACATGGGCGTGCGCAGTGCCACTGAAGAGGGCTACACCGGCCAGGTGCGCAACACCTTTGTAGCTGGTACCTTTAACCAGGCACACCCCACAGAAGTAACTGAGCTGCCCAACGTGGCCGATGTAGCCGGTATTGACATTGCCGTTGACGGCCAGGCGCTGAACCTTACCCCAGGCACCTTTGCCAGCTACAACCGTGAGTTAAACCTCAAAAACGGCCAGCTGCTGCGTACCTTTATCTGGACTACCAGCCAGGGCAAAAAAGTGCGTTTTACCTTTAAGCGCATGGTGTCATTTGCCCACCTGCACACCATGGCCACACAAATAACCATTGAGCCACTGGTAGGGGCCGTAACCATTGCCATCAAATCTGGCATAAATGGCCAGGTAACTAATTCTGGCGCTCAGCACTTTGCCGAAGGTGAAAAGCGCATTTACGAAGGCAAATACCTGCAAATGCTACAGCAAACCACGCAAAGCGGCATTGACTTTGTACACAACACCGTGCATGAGGTAAACGCAGCCGGCATTGAGGTAGACGAGCGCTTTGAAATGGACCGCCGCAAAGTACTGATGGTATACGAGGCTACCCTGCAGGCTGGCAAAGCACTTTCGTTAACAAAAATAAGCAACGTATACACCAGCCGCGATGCCGATGCCGCAGGCCTTAACCTGCCCCAGCTGCGCCAGTTGTCATTACAGCAACTCAAAACTGAAGCCGCCAAAGGCTACCAGGGCCTGCTGGCCGCCAGTGCCCAACAATGGGCCACCTACTGGCAGCAAATGGATATACAGGTGCAGGGCACTGACCACTTTGACCAGCTGGCCATTCGCTTTGCCCAGTACCACCTGCTTACCATGGCACCCGCCCACGACAACCGCTACGGCATTGCCGCCAAGGGCCTCTCGGGCGAGGGCTACAAGGGCCACTCATTCTGGGATTCAGAAATATTCATTGTGCCCTTCTTTATATACACCTACCCCCAAATAGCACGCAGCCTGTTAGAGTACCGCTACAACACCCTGGCTGGTGCGCGCAAAAAAGCCAGAGAAAACGGCTATGCCGGGGCCATGTACCCCTGGGAATCGGCCTGGGCAGACGATGGCGAGGTTACACCCGTATGGGGCGCGGTAGACATAGTTACCGGCGAGGCCACCAAAATCTGGAGCGGCTTTATTGAGCAGCACATCACGGCCGACGTGGCCTTTGCCGTATGGCAATACTACCAGGTTACGGCCGATGAAGACTTTATGGAGCGCTACGGCTATGAAATACTCATTGATACCGGCATATTCTGGGCCAGCCGCCTGCAATGGAATGAGGCAAAGGGCGAGTACCACATTAACGATGTGGTAGGCCCTGATGAATACAAAGAGCATGTCAACAACGATGCCTTTACCAACTACATGGCCCGCTGGTGCATGGAAAACGCCATACAATACAGCGGCAAACTCAAAGCAGAAAAGCCTGCCCTGTATGCCCGCCTCAATGCGCAGCTGGGCCTTGATGAGGCCATTACCAATATTAAAAACAGGTTTAACAAAGTATACCTGCCCCAGCCCAATGCCCAGGGCGTTATACCCCAGGATGATACTTACCTGGGCCTGAAGCAGATTGACCTCACCAAATACAAAAACCAAAGCCATGTGGGCTCTATTTTTAGAGACTACAACCTGCACCAGGTAAACCACATGCAGGTATCAAAGCAGGCCAGCGTAGTGATGCTCATGTACCTGTTAGAGCATCAAGTTAGCCGCGAGGTGAAGGTAGCCAACTACAAATACTACGAGCCCCGCACCCTGCACGACTCATCGCTAAGCCTCAGCACCCATGCCGTGCTGGCGGCCGATGTGAACGACACTGCCCTGGCCTACAGCCTGTTTCAGCGGGCGGCCCGCATTGATCTGGGCCCCGCCATGAAATCGTCAGACCATGGCATACACGCCGCCAGCATTGGGGGCATATGGCAAATCATAGTCTGTGGCTTTGGCGGTGTGCGCATGGTGGGCGGCCACCTGCGCATTGACCCCAGGCTGCCACAGCAAATACAGGCCATTACCTACCCCATACACTGGCAGGGCAACCCACTTAAAATTACCGTTACCCACCAGGCGGTAACCGTAGTAAACCAGGGCAGCCAGCCTGTGCAGCTTACCATACATGGCCAAGCGCTACAGGTAAGCACTGAAGCTACGCATACCTACGCCCCCCAGGCCGAGGCCGTACAGGTATAGAGGCATAGGCAGCCTGTAAAACCTTCATAGATAAGTGATGTGGCCCCGCCTGGCGGGGCTGCCAATTGTAGTAAGTTAATAGCTCAAAAACCGGCCCCGCTTAGCGGGGCCGGTTTTTTCAACTAAGTGCCAATACCTATTTGAGTGGGTACTCAAAGCCCATAAATTGCCATGATGAACCACCTACTCATACACCTGGCCAAAACATTGCACCCACAGGTACACCTGCAGCCTGTCAAACAATTTCTTAACACCCACCCTGACCCCGCCAGTGCGGCGGCCATCATTCATGCCTGTGAGCAATGGGATGTCATCACGGCCATGGTTGAAGTACCCCTCAACCAATTGCCTAAAATCAACACCCCTGCCGTATTGGTAGCAAATGATTTTGATGATAGCCTCATTTACCTGGGCCAACACCAGGGCCAGTATACCGTAATCAATAAACGGGGGGCACAACAGCACCTTACAGCCCAGGCCCTAGCCCGGCAATGGCAGGGGCGGCTCATTATGGTAGATGCCACCGCGCACACCCTGCCCACCAAAAGCAGGCCCGGCGTCAAAGCCACCCTGCTCAACACCCCGCTGCTGCTGTTCATGGCCCTTGGCCTGGTAGGGGGCTTTGCCATGGCTAAGCTGGCCATGGCATTGCCCTTATTGCTGCTGGCGGCGGCAGGGCTGGCCATGGCAGTACTCATTACCTTAAAAGCCAATGGCCTGGCAGGGGCAGTAGCCAGCCGCCTGTGTGGGGCGCAGGCCAGGGCAGATGGTTGTGCCGGGCTAATCAAAAGTGCACGTGGCAAAATACTGGGCATACCCTGGGCCAGCATAGGCATGCTGTACTTTACGGTGCACCTGCTATTAGTAGCCATTACCCTGTTGCAGGGCCACGCCAACTATGCCGCCAGCGCATGGTGGTGGTGGGCGGCACTGCCCTTTAGCCTCTACTCTGTAACCTACCAGGGGCT
>CAZXTW010000562.1:0-4757 GCA_964643525.1 uncultured Roseivirgaceae bacterium | reverse complement strand
CTTCTAATTCACCGATGTATTCTTTATTCATCTGTATTTGATCTATAAAGTATAACAAATATAGGCATCTTATTTTGATTTGTTCTATTATGTATAATAAATAAGCCCTGACGGTAGATAGGAGTTATGAATTATGAGTCGTCATTGAATTAGGAGTTATGAGTTATTAATTATGAAGTAATTAGAGTTCTCATCATTCATCTCTCATAACTCATAATTAGAATACGTTCATAACCCATAATTCCTGACTCATAATTCCCCAACGTTCATTACCAGTAATCCACTCATAACCCATAATTCATAACTCATAATTCTTTACCCCTCATAACTCATAATTAGAAAAGGTTTTGGTTATTTGGACTGAGTACAAATAAGGGGTTTGTTGTATGATTAAGCTAAAGTGCAGGCAAATCCGTATTTTGTGTTAATAGGGCGGGTATATATTTTTTAAATTGACCTCAAGAAGCGTATGTCCATTTAGTAACTGAATCAATCAACTTACCTATGCTACAATCAAAGCTGTATAGTTTATTGCTGGTGGTACTGGCAGTAGGGCTGGTGGCTTTTGCTGCCTTGCCAGCCATGACCAGCGGGCCACCAGCCTATGCTGATGGGCCAGAAACACCCACCCAGGCGGCCCCTGGTGCGGTGGCCAACACCAAGGATGCCAGCGCCGCCTTTACCACCATGATGAAGGTACTGACGCACAAACGGTGCGTGAACTGCCACCCCAGCGACAACAGCCCAAGGCAGGGCGAAGACAGCCACAAGCACCTGTTTGGGGTGCAGCGCGGCCCTGAAAACCATGGCATAGCGGCCCTGACCTGTGGCAGCTGCCACCAGGCAGAGAACAACAACATTTCTGGTGTGCCTGGTGCGCCTGACTGGCACCTGGCCCCGATAAGTATGGCCTGGCAGGGCAAAACCCGCGTAGAGATAGCCCGCTCAATGCTTGACCCCACTATAAACGGAGGCATGAGCATGAGTGACCTTGAACACCACCTGACCGAGCACGAGCTGGTGCTATGGGCCTTTGAGCCTGGCGTGAATGCCGAGGGTATTGCCCGTGAGGTGCCGCCTGTAAGCAAGGAAGATTATATAGCTGCCGTAAAAGAGTGGATTGAGGCAGGGGCGGTAGTACCAGAACAATAGAAAAGCACTTACCATGAAGATATCATTTACCATAAACGGTATTGCTGAGTCGGTAGAGACCGACGGCAATACCCCACTGTTGTGGGTAATTAGAGACCTGCTAGACCTGAAGGGCACCAAGTTTGGCTGCGGTAAAGCAGCCTGCGGGGCCTGTACAGTGCATGTGAATGGCGAGGCAGTGCGCTCGTGCTCATTTGCTGCCAAGTATGCAGAAGGCAAAACCATCACTACTATTGAAGGGCTGGGCACCAAAGAAAAGCCCCACCCGGTGCAGCAGGCCTGGGTAGAAGAAATTGTGCCCCAGTGTGGCTATTGCCAGCCGGGTTTTATGATGGCCACCGCCGCCATGATTGAGAAGATACCCAACCCCACCGACCAGGATATTGACGACAATATTATTAATATATGCCGGTGTGGCACCTATTACCGCATGCGCAAGGCCATACACCGCGCCGCTGCACTAAAAAACCAATCATAACCTGTAACTATTGAACCATCATGGCAGAAAAGAAAAAGAAGAAAGTATCGCGCCGTAAGTTCATAGTACGGGGCTTTTTAGGCGGTATGGGTGTGCTGGTAGGGGTGACTTACCTGGCCCGGAACCCACTGCGCCGCGGCATTAACGAGTTTTTGAATTCGGGCGAATCGCCCTACCTGGGTGATACTGACGACCCGGTGATGTGGTTTACCATTACGCCAGATAGTGTGGTGACGCTGCACTCGCCCAAGGTTGAAATGGGGCAGGGTACTTTTACCGGCCTGGCGCAGATAGCCGCTGATGAGTTGGAGGTAACCCTTGACCAGCTACAGGTGGTGCACGCCCAGACAGATACTGGCAGCATTGACCAGTTTGCAACGGGTGGCAGTACATCAATCTCAGGCTTGTGGCAGCCCCTGCGCGAGCTGAGCGCCACCATGCGCGAAATGCTGAAGGCCGAAGCGGCTAAGAAGCTTGGGGTTGAGCCTGGCACCGTAAAGGCCAGTAAAGGTACCGTTACCGGTGGTGGCCAAAGCCTGACCTATGGGCAGGTGGTAGCGGGCGTAACTGAGTGGACGGTGCCCGACACGCCCAAGCTAAAGCCTGTTAAGGAGTATAAGCATGTGGGCCAGCCAGTGCCCCGTATTGACCTGGATGATAAGGTGTTTGGCACCCCCATGTTTGGGATGGATGCCACCCTGCCCGGCATGCTGTATGGCGCTGTGGTGCGCCCTACACAAATTGGGGCCACGTATGTTGGGGCCGACGTAAGTGCTGCCGAAGGCATGCCCGGCGTAGTGAAGATTGTGCAGGAGCCTGATTTTGTAGGGGTGGTGGCCAAGAGCATGACAGAAGCCCACAATGCCAAGCAGGCTATTAAAGCTGAGTGGCAGGTAGAGAAGGTATGGGAAACTAAAGATATTGAAGAGATGATTCAGGTAGGGGCGGGCACCCCCTGGACCATACAGAAAACCGGCAAAGCCAAAAGCCTGCTTGACGAGGCTGAGCAAGCCCAGGATGGCGATTTTGTGTGGGCAGAGTACAACAGCCCGCTGGGTGCCCATGCCCAGATGGAGCCCAACGGCTGCCTGGCCTCTGTTGAAGCAGATAAGGCCACGATTATGATGAGCACCCAGGTAGTAAAGCTAACCCGTGCTGAGGTGGCCCAGCGGCTGGGTTTTGAAGAGGCACAGGTAAACCTGGTGCCCACCTATTTGGGTGGCGGTTTTGGCCGCAGGCTGCATACGCCCAATGCGGTGCAGGCCGCTGTGATGTCAAAAGCAGTGGGCAAGCCAGTGAAGTGCTTTTTTGACCGTAAGGAGGAGTTCCAGCATGATACGTTCAGGCCACCTACCCACCATGTGCTGCGGGCCAAACTGAATGCTGATGGTATGATAGAGGCCATTGAGCACAATGTAAGCAGTGGTGATGTGGCCTTTACTTCGCCCCTGGTACCAGGCTTTGCCGATACCATTCTTGGGGCTGATATTGGGGCCTGGCGCGGGGGTATGATTCAGTACCGGGCCATACCCAACTTTAGCGCGGTATCGTGGCGGGTGCAGTTGCCCTTTGCTACCAGCTGGTGGCGCAGCCTGGGCCTGCTGGCCAATACGTTTGCTATTGAAAGCTTTATTGATGAGCTGGCCGAGCGGGCCGGTAAAGACCCCATAGAGTACCGCCTGGCCCAGATACAGGATGATGAAGCGGGCGACCGCCTGAAGGCGGTGATTAAGCGCTGTGCCGAGCTGGGCAAGTACCAGAACAAGCCTGCCAATGGCCGTGCCATGGGCTTTGCCTGTAGTACCGATGCCAGCACACCTGCCGCCCATGTGGCAGAGGTATCAGTAACAGGCAATGACATTACTGTGCACAAGGTAACCTGCGTAATGGACCCTGGCATGGTGGTTAACCCTGACCAGGTAAGGGCCCAGTGTGAAGGCTCAATTATTATGGGCATGAGTGCTGCCATGCACGAGCGTATGTATGTTGAAAAAGGCCAGTTGCGCCCCATTATATATGGCCCCTACCAGATGGCCATGATGAAGCACGCACCTAAAGAAATTGTGGTTGATTTGCTGCAGGGCATTGATAAACCCGGTGCTGTGGGCGAGCCCCCGCTGGGGCCCATTGGCGCAGCAGTGGCCAACGCCGTGTACAGGGCCACAGGTAAGCGCCTGCGCAATATGCCAATACAAATGGCCTAAATTAAATAAAGGCAGAGCACATGATACTTAACCCCTATAAACAACACACCCCCTCAATACTTATTGAGGGGGTGTTGTTTTTTTGTTCAAAACTTGACTCGGAACTGTACTGTCAATTAATCTATAGGTTATCAATCATTACTGTATGCCAAACTGTTGTTTTAAGCCACCAATAAACTCTTCATCACTGTATTGCTTGCGGTTGGCCATGAATACTTTGGCATCTTCGCCTGCCGTGTAGCGTATGGTGCCAGTGCCGTCGGTAGCTGCTTCGTAGATCACGTCTGCCACTACACTGGCTGGTGATGCCTGCGATAGCACACTCTCAAACGAGCTCCACAAGGTGCCAACCAGCTGCTGGTATTCTGCCATGTTCTCATCATTGGTAAAGTCAAACGAGCGGCCGCCAAAATCAGTAGCAATGGCACCGGGCTCTACTATTTTTACACGGCCGCCAAACTGCTCTACCTCAAAGTGCAGTGCTTCTGAAATGCCCTCAACGGCAAACTTGGTGCCGTGGTATAATGAGCCCAGGGGGAAGGTCATTTTACCGCCTATGGATGACACGTTGATGATGATGCCATCTTTATTGGTACGGAAGTGGGGCAGCAGGGCCCTGGTCACGTCAATGAGGCCTATGACGTTGGTGTTGAACTGGCGAATGATGTTTTCGCGGGGGAAGGACTCTAACGGGCCGTAGGCACCGTAACCGGCGTTGTTAAGCAATACATCAATTTTTCCAAACCTGTCAATACCGGCCTGAACGGCGCTGTTTATGCTGTCAAGGTCAAGCACATCTAACCGGGTTACCAATACATTGGGCAGCTTGTTCAGTTCTTCTTCTTTTTCGGGGCTGCGCATGGTGGCTACTACGTTCCAGCCTTCCTGCTGAAATTTGACTACTGTTGCACGGCCTATGCCTG
>CAZXTW010000561.1:0-4758 GCA_964643525.1 uncultured Roseivirgaceae bacterium | reverse complement strand
AAAGCTTAAAAACTTACTTATCTGTTTAGCTTCTTTATCTGTCATTGGTTTTCTCTGGTCATTGGGCCCGGCAGTGCCATTTGGCTATCAGCCATGAACAGCTTATATTCAGCCCCATAATGTAGTTTGCTCACATTTACCACAGCATCAATAAAACGGCAATACCTATGGCACCTGCCTATCATTACAAAGCTCAGCAACAACCAAATGTTATCCTAATTATTCTTAGTAGTCTATTGGCGTTGGCAGCCTGCTCATCAGGCAGTAAAACCGGGCAGGAACAGCCCAACCAACCTGCCACAGAAGCCCCAGTAACCAAACCTGTACCAAACAAGCCAAATGCACACAATGTAGGCAACACAAGCCAGGCTGCTGGTGCGCAAACCCCAGTTGTTCAGTTTTTAGCGGGCTTTCAAACCCTCAATGCCATGCCTGCCAGCCTGGAAGGTGTACCTGCCCCGGCAAGTGCCATACCGGCCAACCAAGTACGCCAATACATAAAAGGCAATATGACCAGCTACAACTACAGCTTTAAGGTAAACCTAGGCAATGGCAGCACCGCCTTTGCTTATTATTATACTTACAGCGATGAATACAACCAGTACACCGGCCTGGCCCTGAACACCATCAATGCCGAAGGGCAAATTACAGGCTATGTAAACCACCTGCAATACCAGGAGGCAGGTAGTGATGAAGAAGGCAATGAATTTAACAGGGCCGCCTACTTTACTTTTAATAATGGGCAGCTGCGCACGGTGTATACTGATGCCGCGCCGTTTGGCTCATCAGCCACAATAACCACCTACCAGTTAACCCATGGCCAGTTTGAGCGCAGTGACGAGCAGGAGTATTCAACCCCCATACCCACCGCCAGCCAGCGCCAGGTATTGGCCCAACAACTGCAGCCTTTTGCCCAAAAGCAGTTTACATTGTTGCAGTTTAACCGGGCCGACAGCCTGCTGTACCGCTACCACTCTACCTGTGTAGATGGCCAGGAGCAATTGAACTTTGACCTGGTTGCGGCAGGCTCTGCCTTTCAGGGCAGTGGGTTTGCCGTGGCTCAAAAGTACTATCCGCTTTTGGTGCTTCAATTTCAAGAGGCCAACCCCTATTACATCGCTTCAATTGAAGGCAATATGGCCGAAGGGCCCGCCTACCTGAACGTACATGCCATTGAACCCAACGGCCAGGGTACTGGCTTTAACAATGTAACTGAAGCATACAGCAGGTACGTACTGGCAAAAACCAATGACGGTACGGGGTACACCCTGACCAAAATAAACGATGGTGGCCCCAAATACTATGCTGATCAACAGGCAGGTTTCCCTACTGACGGCACCCCATGTGCTGATAATTAGTACCAGGCGGCTAAGGCTCTTCTTCCTCTTCTTCAGCCATATCATAGGCCTGTATCAGCTTCAGCTCGGCCAAAAAGGTTTTTAAGTGGTTGGCCTGGGTGTTGGTCATTTCGGTACGGCAGTTGTAATCAATGCTAATGCCCATAGTGCCGCCCCCCATGGTAAGCAGGTAAGCCTCGGTTTGGCAAAAACTGCTCTGGTAAGCCTCCCACCGCTGCTGGGTAGCTTCTATACTGGCCAGCATATCGGCCAGAAACTCATCATCTGGCGTGGCCATGGCCAGGGCACCAATACAATTATAGGTTTTATCAAGCTGGTACTGGGCAGCCAGGTAGTGTACCCTGGCACAGCGGATGTCATGGGCCGTTACCGGCAGGCGCTCCTCATCAGCGCAGGGGTCAAACAAACGCTGCTTTTCAATATCATAAACATACACCCGTTCAAAGGCATACTGGGCATCAATAGGCTCATAAGTATCAACATACAGGTCGGTTTGCCACTGCAACACCACCTGCTGTTCATTCAACCAGCCAATGCCACGCACCCTGCCTTTGGCTGCATCGTGCTGAATGCCCTGCTTGGTTACATTGCCACTGTGCCGGGCATATACCTGGTCGGTTTTGTCTTTTACATGCTGGGGCACCTTGCTGTTTTGAAACAGGCTTGACTGCCAGCTTACTTCGGCCTGGCCAAGGGGCAGCAGCTTTACATCAGCATTGTGCATCAGGCGCACTTCACTGCCCATGCCATTATTAAACGTAAGGGCCAATACGTATTGTGCTTTGCCTGCCTGGGCTTCTTTGGGCAGCCAAACAGCATGTAGCAGGGTTAACCCTGCTGGTAGTACAAAAGTAGCCTTGCGGTTGGGGTTGGCTGCTTCAGCAAACACAAGGCCGTCGGCGGCCTGGTGCAGCGTCCACTCATTACCGGGGGCCTTTAGCGGCCAGGCTTTTGTTTGCCCCAGGGCAGGGGCAGCAGCCAGGGTAACCAGCAGGTGCACCATTAAAAATAAGGTTAACAGGCGGGTTAATACAAAACCAGGCGTAATACTCATTGTGGTCAGGTTGCTTATTATATGGTAAAGTAGCAATAATCATGCAATAAAATGGCAATTGGCCCGCAGAAGTTAGAAATTAGCCTATGCAGCCGCCACCACTAACCCTACTGAGCAATTGACTACTTATACTGACATTGATCAAGCCCTGGCCAATAAAGACACCGCCCAGGCCCTTGACCTGAGCGATGCCTACTACAAACAGTTTGATGCGCGCATACTTGAACTGCGCCAGCTTAAAACACTCAACCTTGGCGAAGTTGCCTATGAAACCCTGCCCCAGGACTTTGCCCAGCTGCAACAATTAGAGCAGCTTACACTTGCCCTGGCCAGCTTTAAATCATGGCCGCAGGCCATTATGCAATTGCCCCGGTTGCATACCCTAAACCTTGAAGACAGCGGCGCCGGCGAGCTGCACACCCTGCCCGATAACACACCCTTTTTACAGCAATTGCAGTGCCTGCAAATACAGTACAACGGCATTAACCAGTTGCCCCATAATATGGAGGTGCTTACTGAATTGAAGGTGCTTGACCTGACCAGTAACGAGCTACAGCAACTGCCCAATAGCCTGCCCCCCAACCTGACTACACTAAGCCTGCAAGACAACCCCATTACCCGTTTGCCCCCCACCCTGGCACAGTTAACACAACTGCAAAACCTGTTTTTGGGCAGCACCAGGCTAGAGGCCTTGCCACACAGCTTAGGGCAACTGCAACAACTGCGCGAGGTGGGCCTGCAATGGCTACAGGGGCCTGCCAAAGAGCAGTTTCCTGAATGGCTATGCCAATTGCCTCACTTAGAAAAGCTGCAACTGGCAGATAATAACTTTGGCCAACTGCCGCCCAACTTTGGGCAGTGGCCCAAAATGATTAGCCTGGTGCTTAGCGATAACCCCATAGGCCAACTGCCCGAAGCCTTTGGCGGCATGACTGCCTTAAACAACTGCTTTATGGCCCGCTGCCAGCTTTCAAGGCTGCCCAACAGCATCAGCCAGTGCACACAGCTGGCAGCGCTTGACCTGCAACAAAACCAGCTCAACACCCTTCCCGTTAGCCTTGAACAATGGCAGCACCTAAAAGAACTCAACATTAGCCACAACCGCTTTCAAGAGCTGCCCACTGCTTTTGGCCAGCTTAAGCAGTTGCAGCGGTTAAACATGAAGCACAATAAGGTATACCACCTCAGGCCCTCATTTGGGGGGCTGAGCAGCCTGCAGCATTTAGATGCCAGCCACAACCAGCTGGTTATGGTATCACCCCAGTTTGCTGAGCTGGTCAACCTGCACACGGCCTACCTCTCGCACAATCTGTTGGATAGCTTCCACGGCAACATCTTTGAATCTAAAAGCCTCAAAACACTTGACCTGTCAAACAACCAGATTGAGCTGCTCCACCCCAACATCAACCACCTGCAAAGCCTTACCAGGCTATACCTGGCCAACAACCCGCTTAGGCAATTGCCCAACGGCATTGCCGAAATGCAGCACCTGCGCCAGTTAAACATTGCCAACACCCAGCTTGAAAGCCTGGAAGATGCCTTTGAAAAGCTAAGCCATATCAAAACCCTGGGCTCATTGTATATAGGCCACCGATTAACCTACCTGCCCCCGCAGCTTAAGCTGCTCACCAACTTAAAAGAGCTGGTAGTGCGCTATAACAACTTTGATGCCGCCATGCAACAACAAATTATCAATATGGTGCCCGAGGGGTGCTACGTGTACTTTTAAACCACATGACACCATGCCTGAAAACCCAATTGACTCAACAGACCCCATCAACCTGTTTAACCAGTGGCTGCAACAAGAGGTGGCACAAAGCCGCAGCACCGTGCCCCAGGCTTGCTGCCTGTCAACCCTGGGCACTAATGGCTACCCCAATGCCCGCTTTGTATCATTAAAAACGGTGCACAATGGGGCTTTTATCATTACCGGGGGCATCAAGGCGCAAAAGGGTATTGAGCTACAGCAGCACCCTAAGGCGGCCCTTACCTTCTGGTTTGACAATACCCAGCGCCAGGTGCGCATACAGGGCAATGCCACCCCTGTAAGTGAGCAAACGGCCGCGCGCTACTTTGCAGAGCGTAAAGTGGCTGCAAAGGTGGTTAGCCTCATTAGCCAGCAAAGCCAGCCCCTGGTCAGCCCTGCTGCGCTTGAACAGCAGTTTAACCAAACCATGCCGCAATACCAGCACAAACCAGTACCCAAACCTGCAGGCTTTGGGGGCTTTGCCATTGAGCCAATGGCCATAGAGTTGCTTGCCTTTGAGCAAACGCGCCTGCACCTGCGGCAATTGTTTACCAAAACCACCACCGGCTGGCAGCACAGCTACCTGCAACCTTAGCTTG
>CAZXTW010000560.1:0-4773 GCA_964643525.1 uncultured Roseivirgaceae bacterium | reverse complement strand
CCAACACCTCGCACGAATTGCGCACCCCGCTGAATGGTATTATTGGTATTACCGAATCGTTAATTGACGGGGCTGGTGGCCAGCTGAACAATGAGCTGACTAAGAACCTGGCCATGATTTCAACCTCTGGTCGGCGGTTGGCCAACCTCGTAAATGATATTCTTGACTTTAGCAAGCTGAAGCATAAAGACCTGACGCTGAAGTTAAAAACGCTTGATATGCGTGCCCTGGCCGATGTGGTGCTTACCCTGTCGCAGCCCCTGTTGGGCAACAAGCCAGTAAAGCTGGTTAATCAGGTGGGCGATGATGTGCCATTTGCCAGTGCCGATGAAGACCGGGTGCACCAGATATTGATTAACCTGTTGGGTAATGCCATTAAGTTTACTGACCAGGGTACCATTACTGTTAGTGCCAGAGCCAATAATGGCATGTTGGAGGTGTCAGTGACTGATACAGGTATTGGCATACCTGCCGATAAGCAAAAACGCATTTTTGAATCGTTTGAGCAGGCCGAGGGCTCTACTGCCCGTAAGTACGGCGGTACGGGTATTGGCCTTTCAATTACCCGAAGTCTGGTAGAGCTGCATCACGGCAAAATCTGGGTTGAATCGGCCGTTGGGCAAGGTGCTTCATTTATTTTTACCTTACCAATTGGTGAAGGTACAGCGGCCGATAATGCCAGTGAGCTGATGCCTGCACAACATACCCTTACCCCTGCAGTAAGCCATGGTGATGAACCTGCTTTTGCAAACGATGCCCTGCCTGATGGCGACTTTCATATTCTGGCCGTAGATGATGAGCCTATTAACCTGCAGGTAGTAGCCAACCACCTGTCGTTACAAAACTATACCGTTACCCGGGCCAATGATGGCAAGCAGGCCCTTGAAATGCTTGAATCAGGCCAACGGTATGACCTGGTGGTGCTTGATGTAATGATGCCCTTTTTAAGTGGTTATGAGGTATGCGAAAAAATAAGGAAACAACAGCCTGCACACCAGTTACCTGTAATATTGCTTACCGCTAAAAACCAGGTAACAGACCTGGTAACGGGCTTTGAAAAAGGAGCCAATGATTTTATCACCAAGCCTTTTTCAAAGCAGGAGTTGCTGCTGCGTGTTAAAACACAATTGGAGCTGCTGCGCGTAAACCGAGAGCTTGACGAGTATAATAAACGACTGGAGGAGATGGTACGTGCCCGAACACATACGATTGAAGAGAAAAACGAAGAACTACAGGAACAAACCGAAGAAATTGCAGCCCAGCGCGATGCGCTTACAGACGCTCTGGAAGAGGTGAAGAAGGCCCAGGCCAAACTGGTAGAATCAGAAAAGATGGCCTCATTGGGTGTGCTTACTGCTGGTATTGCCCATGAAATTAATAACCCGGTTAACTTCATAACCAATGGCATTGGGGCGTTAGAGAAAAAGCTGGGCCAGCTGCTGGCCATGGCCGATGCTTTACTTTCAGCCGCTCAGCAGGACGAAACAGTGATTGCCAACAGCAATGTAAACCTGCAGAAGTTTGAAAAGAATAAAAACCTGCTGAACCGCCTGTTGCAGGATGTGCGTGTAGGAGCTAACAGAACCACAGAAATTGTAAAAGGATTAAGAACTTTTTCGAGGCTTGACGAAGAAGAACTGAAAAAAGTTAATATACACGATGGTATTGATGCCACACTGGTATTGCTGAAAAGCAAACTGAAAGACGGGCAGATTGAAGTGACTAGAAAGTTTGATGAAGCACTACCCAAAATTGAATGCTATGCCGGCAAGTTGAACCAGGTATTTATGAACCTGTTGATGAATGCCATACAGGCCATTGAAAACAGCGGCACGATTGTGATTACAACCAGCCTGGCCGATGACCACGTGCATATATCAATTAAAGATGATGGCATAGGCATTAACAGAAACATATTGCCACACATCTTTGACCCCTTCTTTACTACAAAAGAGGTTGGCGATGGTACTGGTTTGGGCCTGGCCATATCATACGGTATTATGAAAGAACACAGCGGTAAAATACTGGTAGATACCATAGAAGGCGAAGGCGCTGACTTTACGGTGGTGTTGCCGCTGCACCAGCACAATGTGGGTAGCACGCTGGTGGGCACCCCAGTTGGCAGCTACAATTAAGCACTCAAATGTGGTTTAAGGGCTATTTACCAGTAAGTTGATCAATCGTATACCAGTAATGTAACAGATGGTACACCAGTAATGTATTGAACCGTTACCTTACTGTATTACAGGCTGGTACACAATAAGGTACTATAAGTTTCCTGTTTATTTAGCTAGAGTTATGCCCAAAATATGCGTTATTAGTACTGTTACAGCATGATTGCAAGAGTTAAGACACTACCGGCACAGAAAAGCACATGAAGTTATTAACCTTACTGTTTGGTTTTACCTGCTTAATGGTAAGTGATGGGTTTAGTCAGCCAGACCAAATCAGGTTTATTCCTTTATCAAACCAGGCAGGCCCTACCCCAGATAATATTACCGACTTTGAGCAGGATAAAACAGGCTTTATTTGGATTGCCTCCAGGAGCGGCCTGTTCAGGTATGATGGTGTTGAGCTGAAAGGCTTTTTGCACCAGCCAGGGGCAGCCAATAATATTAGCCATAATAAAATCAATACATTGTATGCTGACCCTACTACTGATTATTTGTGGGTAGGCACCTGGGGTGGAGGCCTGAACCGCTATGACCCTACTACAGAACAATTTCGCGTATACAAACACAACCAATATACCAGCAGCTTAAGTAATAATGACGTATGGGCTATCCATAAAGACCAGCAAGATAGGTTATGGATTGGTACCTCTGGTGGGCTAAGTTGCCTTGAAAACCCTCAGGACACTACTTTTGTTAACTATTACCCTGTGGTGGGTAATAGTACAAGCCTGGCTTCAGAACCAATTTCGGCTATTGCAGAAGACAGCACACAGCAGTTGTGGCTGGGTACTTTAGGTGGTGGCATTATGCGTTTTAACCCAGTCACCAATACGTTTACCCACTACCGGCACAACCCACAGGATGAAAACAGCATTAGCAGCAACCGAGTGTATACCGTGTATGCTGATGCCAATGGCCTGCTGTGGATAGGCACTGAACGGGGGCTTGACTGCCTGAACCCCATAACAGGTAAAATTACAAGGTTTGGTTTTGTACCTGGTAAGGCCAACGGCATTGGTATTGGTGCTGTGTACGCCGTACTAACCGATAATACGGGCCTGGTTTGGATAGGCCTGCGCAACGGCGGGCTAAACTGTTACAACCCCAACAATAATACCTTTACTCATTACCGGCATAGTGATAGCGACCAGTACAGCTTGAGTTCTGATTGGCCCACTACGCTACTTGAAGACCCCACAGGCCAGTTGTGGGTAGGCACCCAGGGTGGTGGCATCAACATTTATGACCCCGCTGCCAACCTGATTGAATCTATACAGCACAACCCGCTTGATACCAACAGCCTCAGCTCTAATACCATTACCGGCATGGCTGAAGATAGTGCGGGCCACATCTGGTTTGGCTCTGACAATGGGCTGAATGTTTACAACCCTGCCAACAAATCAGTAAGGCGTATTATGCCCATCCCTGGTGAACCCAACAGCCTTAATACTGACCATGTATGGCCTGTAGAAGTGATTAACCATAAAATATGGGTAGGCTTTATTGGGCAGGGGGTTGATATTTACGACCCTGCCACAGATACCTTTAAGCATTTTACTCATAATGCTAACGATCCCACCTCGTTGTCATACAACGAGGTGTATACAATTGAGCCAGGCGACTCTGGGCAGGTATGGGTGGGTACGCTGTATGGGTTAAACCGGTTTGACACAGCTACCCAATCGTTTGTTCGCTTTTTTCATGACCCGGCCAATGCCGCCTCATTAAGCAACAACAACATCTGGTCTGTTTTTACTGACAGTAACCAACGGGTTTGGGTGGGCACTTCTGATGGGTTAAACCTGTACCAGCCTGCTACAGGCACCTTTCAACGCTATAAAAATATTCCTGGTGATATGACCAGCCTGAGCCACAATACCGTGCAGGATATTGACCAGTCAGAGCCTGGGTACCTTTGGGTGGCTACCACTGGGGGTTTAAATAAGTTAAATATTGAAAAGGGCACTTTTCAATGTTACACTACCCAGGAGGGCCTGGCTACCAACCAGGTATCAAATATAGTATTAGATAGTGAGGGGCTTGTGTGGGCAGGCACGGTAGAGGGCATTAGCCTGTTGTTTCCTGATATGGACCGCGTGACTACTTATGATCAGGGCGATGGGCTACTTTCTGACGTTTACAAACACGGCCCTACCTCATTGCGCAGCAGTGACGGCCTTTTGTATTTTGCTACAAACAACGGGGTATCAACCTTTAACCCTGACGGTCTTCAATCTAATTTTGTACCTCCCCCTGTGGTTATTTCTGGCTTTAACTTAAACAACCGGCCAGTACCTGTGAGTGACAGTAGTGTGCTGGCCCAATCTGTAGTGTATACCAACCAGATTGTGCTTAACCACGACCAGAACATTTTCTCGTTTGAAATATCAGTACTGAATTTCAGGCAGCCCCACAAAAACAGCTACCTGTACCGGCTAAAGGGCCTTGAAGACTGGGTGGCAGCCTCGTACCGCTCAAGAACTGCCTCTTATACACGGGTGCCACCGGGGCGGTATACCTTTGAGGTAAAAGGCGCCAATAATGATGAGATATGGAATTATAAGGTGGCTTCTATTGAGGTAGTGGTACTGCCTCCCTG
>CAZXTW010000559.1:0-4776 GCA_964643525.1 uncultured Roseivirgaceae bacterium | reverse complement strand
TAATGGTGGCAGGTAGCTTGGTGTAAAGATCAAAAGAATTCCAGTTCATTTTTGTAAGACCTAATATCTCATTTGCAATCACATCAATGTTTGAGGCCCCGTAATGTTTTGTTACTCTTAAAGGAGCCGGGATACTTCTTCCTCCTAAATAATATTTGTAATTGGGGTTTTTTACAGATGGTACGATACCATGCGTCCACAATAGCGCCGAGTTTTTATCGATCAACAAACATGTACCCCGTGATATAGGGAACTTATCTATATTAATTTCTCCTTGATTAACCCTTGTCGCCAAAAATTTTGCATCAGGCTCATAATTAATTTCAATCAAGTCAATATGCTCAATCCCTGCCATCTGTAATGACTCAACTATGCCGCGTACCTCAGCTGTCTTGAAAGGGGTTCTTTTGTGTATAACTACCCTTTGTGGCGTTTCATGCATGGAGTGATAAAACATTTCCCGAATTGAGACACCGAAACGAAATGCTTCATCTTGAGAAAGGTAAGGGTTGTTATGATGGTCAAATTCAAATTCACGCACTTGTGATAACTTATATTTTAAGCCCTGTCCCTGAGAATCGTAGATATGACTGCACCCAATGATGATCTCATGCCCTTGTGAAGATTTTTTCAAGCTATAGCCTATACCTGCATATGCTGTTGAAGAATTATCTAAATTTAAGACCCACGGAGTCCGCAAAGATTTTACGTAAAAAGAAAGTGAGAGCCACCAGAATTTTTGACATTTTAAGTTGTCAGAGAGAGTGTCTTCTTCAATGAGTTGAGTAGCCACTCCTTTTGAGGCAGCAAATGCCTTGATATAGTCATGTAGGTCAAAAACCTCTCCATCAGCCTCATATTTTCTATATGCTTCCCATTCATTTGGAATAAATATAACAATTACCAATTTCTCGAACTTATTTAAAAAACGCTCAATGTGAGCCGTGATTTGCCTTGCGAGGTGAATGGCAGTGTTTTTTATGTCTCCGGTTTGATGGCTTGCCTGAATATCAGCCCACTTCTCATTGTCAGCATGAGGAATATTAATTGGAATATTGTATGCTTGAGTAAAGCCCGGATATGGAAGCAAGTAATCTGGGTTTACCTCAACCGGGTGTTTTTGGTTTATTTGGTTCAAAAAATCAAAAAATACTCTTGAGTATTTTTTATCGCAAATGATTCCGAGGTTTACTTCTTCAGAGCTCAGGATTCCATTATGCGCAAAATCAAATGGCTTATTTTGGCATAATGCTCTCATTGGGTGAAAGTCTTTGGTTTCTCTCGCCGTGCTATCATGAGTGAAAACCAGTTGCGGTTCTTTAAGTTGAATCCCTACGTATTGGGTTTGATTTCTATTATAATTCTTAGGTTTATATGCCCTGTGCCTTGAGCCTTGTACCATAACTTCTGCGAAGGCAGAGTTCGCTGAAATCTTAAAAGTAAATGCTGTACCGCTCTCAAGAGGGTACTCAAAAGTCCGGATACCTTCCGACTGAAACAATACCTCATTCCAGACACAAAGAAATTCGTCATATTTGTTGTTATAGAGGCCTTGCAGTGATCTTTTTTTGATGTCTTGGGCAACGCTTTTAGGAATCACCTCTGTACTTGTCAGGTGTATGGTTGGCTTGAAAGAAAGAAATACATATTTCTGGTGATGGAAAAATAAACTCAAAGAAACAGATTCATGTATAGATATTTTAACTCCATTATGTGTTGTGAAGCTTTTGGCTTTATTAAACCATAATTTATCTTTTCCGTTGGAGTCCACACCTTCGGCGATTGTTAGACTTTTTACAATTGCTTGTAGCATCAATGTTCTGAAAGCCGTGACTTTTGCAATATCTTGCTTCGAAATCTGCTCTCTTACAATATCCCCTCTTAAGCCAGCCCCAAATACCTTAGCAAGGTCCGATAGTGTTCCCAATGCAAAAACTTTATTTTTAAAGGGAACTGCACAAATATGCTTACCTTCAGTAAGCTCTCTTACTTTTCGCCAGGGTCGTTCTTCTTCAAAATTATATTCGAACTGGAATACTTCCTTTGGAAATGCTATGGGGTGAAGATTACTCTTCATATATCGGTCTGTTCTGGAAATATTCAACTCAAAAGGTGTGGCTGAAAGGTCTTTATTTTCATATTTTGAGAGTACTGATTTTACTTTATTCTGGTAATCTTTATCATCTTCAAAACAAGCCTTGGATAAGCGCATCAAGGTAATGTCAAAACCATCAGTTGGGATAAAGAATGCCTCACGACCACTTATTCTTGCGTTCATCAAAAGAGTTTTTACTTTTTCATTGATACTTGAACCATACCCACACCAATATATTCTGCCAGTTCCATTTTCAGAAAAAGCTTTATTCAATGTATCCATAAGGGAATTATCACGACCGCTATAGCCCATTACGATCAAGTTTTTATCGATATGGTATCTTTTGAAGACATCAGCGAAAATGTGGTCTTGAGCATCTAATTCTCCAGCAGTATTTTTCAAGGATGTATACTTATAATCACCGTGCAAAGAGATAGACAGGAATTCTTTGCTACTCTGATTTCGAAATATCCTTTCTTGAGAATCTAAGGTTATTTCGATTGGTGTTAAATTTGATTGATGAGCAGCTTTGACCATTAAGCCATCAAAGTTTGTTGTCCAGACTGATTTAACAACTTGATAATCACTTAAAAGGCAAAGCAGTTTGTACCCCACATAAGGCTCTTTCCCCCGGACTAACTCTTGGAAGTATTTTCGCCTGTCCTCTGCTATTGGATGTGCTTTCTCAGCATAAAATGAGTATTCGCCATCAGCCCCTTGTGAGGGATAATCTCCCGAAGTGTCAAGCCAAGCTTGAATACTCTTCTGAACTGCTTCATTCTTATGGTTATTGAAGGCTATAGGTTTATTAGCGTTCTGCGTCAGGTATATATCTTTTTTCCATTCCCAAATACAGTCGCTGGCGGACTGTATACCAGAGCTAATTGATGCTCCGGCACCCAAAAGAAATGAGTGGGGCACATCTACATTCCTCTTAATAGATCTTAAAAATGCATCAAATTCCAGTAATATATCTTTTTCTTTCATGCAGTTACCAAATCAAATATTTGCTTTTTGCCAATGAGAATCACAGCAAATGAAGCGATAAATAAAACTTATAATTGAAACCAAATGGTGTTTACAGCTATAAATTTCTACCTTTTAGTAATTAATACCAATTATGTGGCAGAATGTATTAAATTACGTAGGGAAAAATTACAACGGAATCAGATTTCATAATTATTTTAATTAACCCTAGTTACGAAAAATTTAATGGAAGAAAATAAGCATTATAAATTCGGCTTTGAAAAAGATTCTCAGTTGATTCACTTTGTCGAATTAGTAGATAAGATTCCCATTTCAATGCCTCTGACGATTTTGTCACATGGATTTCTAATTTCAGGGCAGCTTGTAAGTAGTAGGGTATATGTAGAACACTTAATAAAAATGCTGGATAAAATGTCAGATAATACTACAGAAGACAAAGGCTGGTCAGAAAAAATCAGAAGTACAGCTGAAGAAGTTCTGAAAGCAAAGCAAGCAATGTCTTCATCTTACCTTCATTTGGAAGATGCTAAATTTTTCCATCCTGATCGGAAAGGTATCCCAGAAAATAATGAAGTGGTTTGGCGTGGTCGAATTTCTGAAGTCAGTGGTTTCTTTTTTGGAAAATTAAAATCAGAGAAGTAAAATTCACTTTCATTTCTGCAACACCCTACTCCCCCACGACTTTATCGAGTGCGTCGTCAGCGTCTTTGTGGATGAAGTTGGCTTGGTAGTTCAGGGTGGTTTTGAGGTCGTAGTGGCGGTAGAGCTTTTGCAGCATAAGGGGGTGGATTTGGTCGCCGGCGATATTACCGAAAGAGTGGCGGGCGATATGGTTGGAGAGATTCTTATCGATCTCCGTCATATCGGCGATGCGCTTGAGGTATTTGTTCATATTGCGCGTGGCGTTGCGGATTTTGACGAAGATGTCACGCGGGTCAGTGGGGTCGGCCTGTTTCACATAGGGAAAAACATAGTCATCCGGGCGGGTCTGTGCCGGACGGTAGGCCTCCAAGATGTCATGGGCCTTGTCCGGAATTTTTAATGAGACGGGTTTGTCGTTTTTGTTCATCGTGTACCACAAGCGGCCGTCTTTAAAATCCGACCATTTCAGTTCCAAGACATCGGAAATGCGAATGCCGGCAAAGTAAAATGCCACCAGCCAGATATTACGCGTATGCCAGATGGTGGTCTGCGGCTCAAGATCAAGGGTTTCGATTTTGGTAATTTCCTCTCTGGTCAGGCCGATTTTATGCCCCGAGCCGATGGTGATTTTAATCTTATCGCCGCCGAAAGGGTAATGCTTGCGGTCGACGATCCCGTCGCGGATGGCGGCATTATAAAGGGTGCGGATCAAGATCAGTTGGTTGGTGACCGTGCGCGGGCTCTGTTTCAGGGTGGCGCTGCAATACACCTGAAATTTCTCGAGAAAGGCAACGGTAATATCGGGGAACCCGATATGCTTTTCATTGCAGAAAGCAATGATGTTGTTGATGATGGATTGCTCAGCATTGGCCACCGAGAAGACGCCTTTGGCACGTTTTTGCCTGATGCGTTCGGCGGCAAAGTCAAAGAAGGTCACCGACTTGCCCTGCCGCTTGATTTTCTTCTGCACGGTCTTTGGAGTCACGTCTTCTTGCGCGGTCTCCGCTTCCAGCAGTAAGTCGTGCGCTTCGGCCAGTTTTTTCAGCAACAGG
>CAZXTW010000558.1:0-4776 GCA_964643525.1 uncultured Roseivirgaceae bacterium | reverse complement strand
GCCATTTTTGGTGTGGCCGTCAACCAGTTGTGCTTTTTTGCTGGCTTAAACCTCACCTCGCCCGTAAATGCTTCGGTAATTATGACCATTGTTCCGGTAATGGTCATGGTGGTGTCATACTTTTTGTTAAAAGAGCGCATTACCAAAGGCAAACTGCTCGGGCTGGCTATGGGGTTTGCAGGCGCGCTGTTGCTGGTACTTTCTAACGGTGTTTCATTTCAGAACCAGGGCTTTATTGGTGACCTGCTCATTATTATCAATGCTACTTCATACTCATTGTACCTGGTTTTGGTAAAACCATTAATGAAACGCTACCACGCTATGACTGTAAGCAAATGGCTGTACCTGTTTGGGTTCGTGATGGTGTTGCCATTTGGTTATCAACAATTTGCAGCCGTGCAGTGGGCAAGCATACCCACCAATATCTGGTGGGCTATAGCATTTGTTATTATTGGCATTAGCTATTTGGCTTACTTCTTAAATGGCTGGTCGTTAAGGCACGTAAATTCATCGGTAGTGGGTATCTACATTTATTTGCAGCCTGTTTTTGCCTCTATCGTATCTATTTCAGTTGGTCAGGATACCTTCGTGTGGGAAAAGCTACTATACGCATTACTTATTTTTGCCGGTGTGTTTTTGGTAAGTCGGCAATAAACAGGGCATAGATAAATTAATGCTCCTATAATACATTCAAGATACCTGGCGCTTGCTTACAATGGCTTTGGCATTGTACATTTGTGATTGATGCAAGCCAGAAACAAATTAAAGTTTAAAACCATGGATACCCAAAACAAGGTAAAATTATTCCGGTCAGTATTTTGGGTGGTACTCATACTTGCCAGCCTGTTCTTCTTCTATGGGCTAAGAACTAACTCTGCCGAAGGCTTGTATGCAACCATAATAGCCTTAGTGCTTTGGGGTGCCGCATTTTTATTAAACAAGTGGCTGGTTAAAGAAGTGAAAAAGGCTGAAGATCAACAATAACAATACGGGTTGCACTGTTTGATGTAAGCATGTAGTAATATGATTAGATACAATCCAAAAGAATGGTTGGGGCTGGTTTTTCATGCCTATAGTCGCTATGTAATTAAAAAGTTGTTCCCTTTACTAGTAACCATCGCGGCTTACACTGCTTTGCTTACCTATTTGATTGTTGACTATTTCCAATTTAAGTTCGACGGCACTACCGCAGTACACTCTATACTGGGTATAGTTCTGGGTTTATTTTTAGTGTTTCGTACCAACACAGCTTATGACCGCTGGTGGGAGGGGCGCAAACAATGGGGTGCCCTGGTCAATAATACCCGCAACATGGCTTTTAAGATACATGCTTTTTTAGGCCCTGATGAGACAGAAACCAGGCGATATTTTGCCAAAATGATTCCCAACTTTGTGTATGCCATGAAAGAGCATTTAAGTACCGGGGTGAACTTCGATGAGCTGGAGCCTGTTGATACCGACTTTATACCCACCCTTAAACGGTATTTTCATAAGCCAAACATCATTACCACCATGATGTATGAAAAAATTAACAACCTGTATGAAAGTGGCAGGCTTAGTGGTGATCAGTTCTTTATTCTAGACAAAGAACTTAAGTCGCTCTCTGACATACTTGGGGCCTGCGAAAGGATCAGGAACACACCAATACCCTACTCTTATAGTATGTTTATGAAGAAATTTATCTTCACGTACATATTTACTCTACCTTTTGCCTTCATTACATCGTTTCATTACTTTACCATACCCATAGTGTTGATCATTTTTTATATTCTGGTTAGCATTGAGTTGATTGCTGAAGAAATTGAAGACCCTTTTGGCAAAGATGTGAATGACCTGCCAACTGATGACCTTTCATTAAAAATCAAAAACAATGTGCAGGAGGTTTTAGCAGGTAGTGGGTTAAAAAGTAATCAAATGCGTAAATTGTCTTCCAGCTAAGTATTTTATCCTAAAACAGCATCGAGCGCATTACTTTCAAGCACATATGGTATGATTCATATCACCAAGGGCATTAATCTTTATTAAATTATCAAAACCTGGGTCTTAATACAACCTGTTTTTACCCATTCTATAATCACTTTATTCAATTTTAATCTTTTTATTACTCCTTGCAATAGTTGCAGCACACATGTATGTTTTTAGCCTACAGATGCACATTTTGCCCAACAGTTTTGTAAATGCAACTCGGTTTATTTAATAAGATCTATATTAGACCAACACAGTAGAATTGCACTTTATATATTTATAATACTGTTTAGCATTAATATAGTTAAACATTTCAGTGATTGGTCTACCTATTCAAATAATATACAGCCTGGTAATATTCAGTTTGTCCATTCATTACGTTTAAAAACATGGTTGCAAGTACAGTGTAAAAATTAATGCAACTTCTTTAAGTTTCACATTAATGTTGTTTTTTGCCTGATATATTACATCCACCTTAAATTTAGGTAAGCACACCAGCTTTAGCCCAAAACCATGTTACTTTTTGAACAAAGCCTGCTTTAAATGTATTAAAAGCAGTTTCTGCCAGTTGACCTGTTTGAAAAAAGTATGACCTGCCCCCTGATGTTAGGCGAATCACGAACAATTGCAGCTAAAATTTTAATAAACCAATAACTAATGCCACATATCATAACCGTACTTGAAAACCTGCCTTTTTAAAACGCTAACCATATTTTGCTAAGTTTGTGATTGCAGAATTAAGTCGAATATAATTCTGTTCGCAATTTTTAAACCAAAGCATTCTTTATGAGAACATCATTACGTTTATTATTCGTTTGTTTGCTGTTTATCAGCGGGGCAGCTTTTGCCCAGAAAGGTGACCTATCAGATGTGGGCCCTTATAACAAAGATATTGTTGGCGGCTCTAACGCCAATATATCAGATTACCCCTATCAGGTTTCTGTTCAAACCACTAGTGGCTTTCACTTTTGTGGCGGGTCTGTCTTGAATGAAAACTTCATTCTTTCTGCCAACCACTGTTTTGTAGGTACTAACCCTTCAAGCATTCGTGTAATGGCGGGCGCATCAAACCTTAGCCAGTCAAGCTCAGGCCAAATTCGTACAGTAGTTGAAATTATTCGCTACCCTGGCTACACCAGCACTGTAAATGGTAAAGACGTTTGTCTTTTACGCCTTGGCAGCCCGTTAGATCTGTCTGATCCTAACGTATCTGCCATTGGTATTGTAACACAGGCCGATGCTGCTGCTGGCCTAGATGATGTAGGTGTATTATCAACCATTACTGGTTGGGGCACCCTGTCGTCAGGCGGTTCTTCTCCTGACCGTTTGCAGGTAGCTCAAGTGCCTATCATCTCTAACGCACAGGCACAAGCTGACTATCCTCAGTATACTATTACTGCCGATCAGTTAGGTGCTGCCTACCCTCAAGGTGGTATTGATGCCTGCCAGGGCGATAGCGGTGGGCCATTGGTTGTACCTGATGGTCAGGGTGGCTTTAAGCAGGCTGGTATTACCAGCTGGGGTATTGGTTGTGCTGATGCCGGCAACCCTGGTATGTATGCCCGTGTTTCTGAATTTGACACTTGGATTATAGCCAACAGCACTAGCGGTGGCAGCACTGGCTATTGTGCCTCACAGGGTAATAATGTAAGTGATGAGTTTATTCAGCGCGTGCAGTTCAATACCATTGATAACAACAGTGGCAGCAACGGCGGTTATGCTGATTTCACCAGCATTTCTACCTCAGTAACTAAAGGTACTGCCTACACAATTACTGTAACACCCACCTGGACTGGCACCGTTTACAACGAAGGTTACAGCGTTTGGATTGACTACGATCAGGATGAAGTATTTGAAGCAGGCGAGCAGGTATTTACCTCAGGCCCTAACACCAGTACTTCTGTTAGTGGCAGTATTACCATACCTACCTCTGCTGCTGATGGCGACACCCGTATGCGTGTATCAATGAAGTACAATGCAATCCCTACTGCCTGTGAAACATTTACTTATGGCGAAGTAGAAGACTATACTATTACCATTGGCACCTCTGGTGGTGGCGGTTGTAACACCCCTTCTGGCCTGGCCGCATCTGCTGTAACACTTGATGGCTTTACCCTAAACTGGAGTGCTGTTTCTGGCGCAGCTGATTATACTGTAAGAGTACGCACTGGCGGTGGCACATGGCAAGAATTTACCAGCACTACTACCAGTCTTTCATTAAGCGGTGGTGCTTCTGGCACACAATATGAAACCCAGGTAAGGGCCAACTGTGGTTCAAGCAGCAGCAACTACTCTAGCTCAGTATTTGTAACCACTCTAAGCCCTGTTACCTACTGTTCTGCACAGGGTAACAATACTTCTGACGAGTACCTGAATAGAGTGCGCTTCAACACCATCGACAATACTTCAGGCGATAATGGTGGCTATGGTGACTTCACTGGCCAGTCTACTACAGTAAATGCTGGTTCATCTTATACCATTACATTAAACCCTGCCTGGACTGGTACTGTATACAGAGAAGGCTACCGTGCCTGGATTGACTTTAACCAAGATGGAGATTTTGATGATGCTGGCGAGCAAGTATACAGCCGCAACAGAACTACCGCCAGCCAGGTAAGTGGTACAGTAACCATACCAACCACAGCATTAGCTGGCCCTACCCGTATGCGTGTTATCATGCGTTACAACACTTTGCCATCTTCTTGTGGCTCTTTCACTTATGGTGAGGTTGAAGATTATACTGTTAACATTTCGCATGGCAACAGCCTGGCAAGAGACTTTTCAAGCCCTGTTGGTGCTGACTTTGAGTTC
>CAZXTW010000557.1:0-4782 GCA_964643525.1 uncultured Roseivirgaceae bacterium | reverse complement strand
TATAGGTTGATACTCCAATTTGGCAACCATGTGTTGCACGGCATAGGTTTGCTTACATTAATGTACCTGCAACTGAAACAGGCACCTTACAAGGCACACCGTTTGGGTCTGGCAGGCTTGCCCCGCTATTGCTTATGGTGCAACACACGGCGGTGGTATCACCACTGTAGTCAGACCCATTGGTGCCTCCTTTTAAGGTGCTATCTTCATTCAAGTGTGTAATAAAGCTGCTTACGCGCAGGTCAGTCAATGTCATTAATGGCTTCTTCATGGTACAGTTTATTATAGTGTTTAAGTATGTGGTAGTATAATTTAAATTTTCAGTTAGTGGCTTAACATTTATTATCTTCAGTATCAAGCTGGGGGCAACCGTTGGGGTCGTTCAGGCTTGAGCCACTATTGCTTGGGGTATCGCAATACCTGGTAGCTCTGCATCTGGCACCTTCATGGTTGGTAGGGCCTACACCGCCAACAATTTTGGGCGCATAGGCCAAAGTGGTTACAAAGCTGCTTACGCGCAACTCAGTAAGGGTCATTAATTGTCTCTTCATTGCATTTACAGTATTAAAGTTGAGTGTAAGAAATAAGGCATTGGGTTATAGCTGTGACAGCCCATTAGGGTCAGTATCAACACTGCCGCCGCTGCTGGTTGTGGTGTCAGTAGGGGCACAGGTCAGGTTATCAGTAATGCAGGTATAGGTGGCACACGCGCTAGAGTAGTTTCCTAAAGTATTGCCCCCCCTGATTTGTTGCGTAGGGGTGGCTGTTACAAAGCTGGCAATACTAAGTTGTGTTAAATTAATCTTTGAGCGTTTCATAGTATAAGGTGTATATGGGGTTATCAGGATTTAATGACAGGGTTGCAAATGGTGTTCAACCACGCAATACAGCATACTGGCAGTGCTGCCAGCAGCCTGCTAAACGGTTTAAGTAAAAGAGTATGCCTGGTAAGGGGCCTGTTAACAATACCTGGTCAGGTTTTTACCGTTGGGGTCGTTCGGGTCAGAGCCGCCAATACTGGTGTCTGAGCAAATATGGTGGGTAAACTGGCAGTCATCACCGCCAGTACAAAGGTTAACTGTGGCAATGGGCATTACCACTATACCGCCTACTACAGTGGCCTGCAAATTGTTGGGGTACGTCACAAAACTTTGCACCTTTAATTGTGACAGAGTTAGTTTCTTAGTCATCGTATTCATCGGTTATGTGGAAATTTGGAAATTATAAGCTCGAAGTATTCTTGATAAGCACCTTTGTTGCTGCAATGACAAATGCCAGGGCAGGACACAATAATAACGACATGAAAGAATCAGCTTGAGGTGATGAAAAGTATAGCGAATAGTGGTGAGGCCCATGGCCCGAGACATTTACACTTGGAATTATTTTGAGTAGTTGCCTTTGAGATTTTTAAACGCGTAATAGAATTAGTTAAATGTTGCTAAGTAAGTATCTGGAAGTATAGCGTATTTTCTTAAAAAAGGTCTATAGTGATTTTTGATTAATCGATTATTCTAAACGGTTATTTGAAAGTACGCAAATTATTGACCTTGGTAGGAGGCTGGTGCCCCTATAAGCACCCAAAAAAAGCTGAAGTGAAATATTTGTCAGTTGAAGTTGCCAACAATGGGGCAACACTTGCACCCCGGCAGGTTATTTAATAAAATGTGTAACTTAACGTACTTGAACTACCTGAGCCATTTGCCACTAATAGCAAATATGGCACTGAACCTATACGCATGACTTTAAGCCTATGAATGTAGTTGTTGTAGAAGACGACAAATACCAAGCGGCCATGTTAAGCCGGCTACTAGACAAACACTACCCACAAGCCAACCTGCAAACAGTGTTGCATTCAGTAAGCCAGGCCGCCGAGTATTTTAATAATAACCAACAGCCTGATTTAGTTTTTATGGATGTTGAGCTGGGACAAGAAAAGTGCTTTGATATTTTTCCGCAGGTATCAATCAATTGCCCGGTTATATTCACCACGTCGCATACCCATTACAGTCTTGATGCTTTTTATCATAACGGCATTCATTACCTGGTAAAGCCAATTACAGAAGGCCGCTTAAAAGAAGGCATGGAAAAGTACCTTACGCTACGTGGCAACCAGCCACAGGCCACTGCCCATACAGAAGCCACCAAAGAAAAACCTGCCTACGAAAAGCTGCTTATTAAAAGCGGGGTAAAGCACATACCACTCACGCAAGAAGAAATAGAGCTGATTTATACCACCGAGGGCTACGTGTATCTGCATACCAATGAAGGGCAAAAGTATTTGGTAGACCATTATATGGATGAACTGTATGCCATGCTTAACCCTGAATTATTTTTTAGGTTAAACCGGCAATACATAGTGCATAAAGACCTGATAGGCCACTATGCGGGTTATACCCGTGGCCGCTTAAAAGTTGAGCTGACACGTTATGTAAATGAGCCCATACTCATTAGTTTTAAACGGCGGCACGAGTTTGAAAACTGGGTTAGTAAAGCCTACTCCTGATAAATCCAGATCAGTTCTGCGGTGCAGGCGGGCTTTTTGGCGTGCTCAAGCTCTACCGTGGCGGCCAGGCTTAAGCGCACGCCCAGTTTGCGCATGTCTTTGCATTCAGTAAGGGTAACCTGTAACCGCACCCTTTGGCCAACGGGCACAACACTCATAAAGCGTACCTTATCACAACCATAGTTAATGCCTGTTTTCAGTGATTTTACCTTTACAATGCCCCTGAACAGGTCGGGTATTAACGATAAGGTAAGCATGCCATGCGCAATAGGCCCACCGTAGGGCGATTCGGCACGGGCCCGTTCTACATCGGTATGAATCCATTGCTGGTCAAGTGTAGCTGTAGCAAACTGGTTTACCATTTCCTGCGTTACCTCTAGCCACGGCCCTGTGCCTAAATCTTTACCTTCCATGGCCTTTAGTGCGGCCAGGTTTTCATATTCTGTGGGCATCATTTCAATTGTTTTGGGGTTGTTTACCAATACTGTTTTTAATGTGCCGCAACTTAGCCTACCCGCAGTATTGTTGCAAACACATAATTGCTGTTCTCATGTATGTGTATGAATTATGAGAGTGTAGGTTAATTTCATAAATTCGACGATTGTATTTAATCGTTATACCAACACAGTTATATGTCAATTCAAAAGAAGTTTGATCTGAGCGGAAAAGTGGCCGTAGTCACAGGGGCCAGTAAGGGTATTGGCCAGGCTATGGCCGAAGCGTTTGCAGAAGCAGGCGCACATGTAGTGGTGAGTAGCCGTAAGCAGGAAGCGGTAGATGCCGTAGCAGCAGGCATACAGGAAAAAGGCGGCCAGGCCATTGCAGTAGCCGCCAACACGGGCGAGATAGACGCTTTGCAGCAGCTGGCCGATACCGCCATTAACACCTATGGCGGGGTAGATATTCTGGTAAACAACGCGGCCACCAACCCGGTATTTGGCCCCGTAGTTAAAACTGACGAGGCTGCCTTTGATAAAATAATGCAGGTAAATGTAAAAGGGCCTTTTGAGTTGGCCAAAATGCTGTACAAGTCAATGAAACAACGCGGTGGCGGTTCAGTAATTAATATAAGCAGTGTTGGTGGCATATCGCCAGAACCATTTTTGGGAATATACAGTGTAAGTAAAGCAGCACTAATTTCATTAACAAAAGTGATGGCCAAAGAATGGGGTGTTTCTGGCATACGCGCCAATGTAATTTGCCCTGGTTTGATTAAAACCAAGTTTAGCGAGGCCTTATGGAGTAATGAGCAAATTGCCAATAAAATGATACAAACGCTGCCTTTGCCCCGCATTGGTGAGGCCGATGAGGTGGCGGGCCTGGCTTTGTTTTTAGCGTCAGACGCTGCCGCCTATTGTACAGGTGCTGTATACACGGCCGATGGTGGCCATACACTGTAACCACCCACTGCTAAAACACTATGTATAGCCATTAACCCCAAGCCCATGATAGATTTGTTTGCCACTAACCGGCTTAAAGACCTGTACCCCCGTTACCAGGCCTTTATTGAAGAAGAACTGCTACCCATTGAGCCCCAATTGTTGGGGCATGATTTTATAGCAGGCGAGCAGCTTTTACAAGCCAAGCGTGCCAAAGCCAAAGAAGCAGGCCTATGGGCCCCTGCCCTGCCCCAACAGGCAGGTGGCCTGGGCCTTACCTTAACAGAGTTTGCGCAAATTAGTGAGTTGCTGGGCCGCACCCCCATTGGGCATTATACCTTTAATGTACAGGCCCCTGATATTGGCAATATGGAATTGATGTTGCACTTTGCCTCTGCCGAAGTAAAAGACCGTTTTTTGGCACCACTTATTGCTGGGCAGGTACGCAGCTGTTTTTCAATGACTGAGCCCGAGTTTGCAGGCTCAAACCCCGTGCGGATGGCCACCACCGCTGTGCGCGATGGCAACGAGTATGTAATTAACGGCCACAAATGGTTTACCACAGCAGCCGATGGGGCCGCCTTTGCCATAGTGATGGCTGTAACCGACCCCGATGCCCCCAGCCCCTATCAAAAGGCCAGTATGATTGTGGTACCCACTGATACCCCCGGTTTTGACCTGGTGCGCAACATACCCATTATGGGCGAAGCGGGCGGCGGCTATAACAGCCACGCTGAAATTAAGTACCACAACTGCCGGGTGCCCACAACCAACCTGATTGGCAAAGAAGGTGCTGGCTTTGCCCTGGCACAAGAGCGACTGGGGCCGGGCCGTATACACCATTGTATGCGCTGGATAGGCATTTGTGAACGTGCCTTTGACCTGATGTGTGCCCGGGCC
>CAZXTW010000556.1:0-4807 GCA_964643525.1 uncultured Roseivirgaceae bacterium | reverse complement strand
GACATTGGTTATTTAGACTGGTTGAGCAAGCATACCCGGCGCCACAAAGCATTGGCCAGGCCCCCATTTAACCAACTGGCACAGATAGGGTTTGAGCCCAGCCTGATGAACGAGCACACCCGGTATTATTTTACTGAGCAAACGGTAAGTAATTTGGTGAACGGCTTTACCCTACAGTGCGATGTGCCCAAAGAGGCCCCCAAGTACATACAGTTTACTGCCTTTACAAAAATAGAGGCATTGGGCCAGGAACGAATGAAAGCACTGGCGGCGCAGTTTGCCCCGGAAAATATTGAGTTTGACTTTGGCGGCCTGGCAAAAAAGTATGAAATTAAAAACCCCGGCCTCAGCACCATTGATGCCCTGCAGGCCGATTTAGATGCCTTTACCCGTAAACTGATGAAAGCAGGGCTTAGGCCTGCTTAACCAATTAGCCATAAATTATTTTACCTATGGGCCAATTAAAATTGACAACCGACCCTGCTGTGGCGGCGGTATTTGCCAGGTACCCAGAAGCGGTGCGGGCCAAAATGGATGCCTTGCGGGCCCTGGTGATTGAAACAGCCGAAGCAGCCCCGCAGATTACCCAGCTGCACGAAACGCTGAAGTGGGGCGAGCCCAGCTTTGTAACCAAAACAGGCAGCACCCTGCGCATGGACTGGAAGGCCAAAACACCCAACCAGTATGCCCTGTACTTTCAGTGCAGCACCCGCCTGGTGGCTACCTTCAGGCTGGTGTTTGGTAATGCCCTGAGGTATGAAGGCAAGCGGGCCATTGTGCTTGACCTGGCCCAGCCACTGCCCACCGAAGCCCTGCAGCGGTGCATCATGGCCACCCTGAATTACCACAAGGTAAAGCATTTAGAAACTTTAGGGCTGTAAGCCCCAACTACAATAGATACCCTATGATTGCACGCATTTGGCATGGCACCACCAAAGCCAAACATTATGATGCTTATACTACTTTTTTGAAGCAGGTGGCCATACCCGACTACCAGCAGACACCAGGCTTTGTAAAGTTGACTTTTTTGCGCCGCCTGGAAGGGGGCATTGCCCATTTTGATTTGATTACTTTCTGGGAAAACCTGGCCGTAATCAAAAACTTTGCCGGCCAGGCCTACGAAAAGGCCAAGTATTACCCTGAAGACAACCAGTACCTGCTTGAATTTGAAGAAAAAGTGGTACACCATGAGGTGTTTGCCGAAGCATAACCTAAACCACCCCTAAAACACCACGGGCAGCCAGAAATATACAAACAGGGTAATGAGCAGAATGGAAATGAGGTTAAGGGCCAGGCCGGTACGGGCCATGTCACCCATGCGGATGTGGCCACTGCTAAAGGCAATGGCATTGGGTGCGGTAGCCACGGGCAGCATAAACGCACAACTGGCCGCAAAGGTGGCCCCTACCATAAGCAACATGGGCGGCAGGTTGAGCGTGGTAGAAAGGGCCGCCAGTATGGGCAACATGATGCTGGCCGTAGCCACGTTGCTGGTTACCTCAGTAAGGAAGTTAACCAGAGTAACCACTGCCAGTAAAACTAAGATGGTGGGCACGCCCCCAAGCAGCTGCATTCGGCTGCCAACCCAGGCGGCCAGGCCCGAATGCTGAAAGGCCGCGGCCAGGGCCAGCCCCCCGCCAAACAGCAATATAATGCCCCAGGGTATTTTTACGGCCGTGGGCCAGTCTAACAGTTGGCCCTTGCCAGAACCATCGGGCACCAGAAACAGGGCCACCGCCCCGGCCAGGGCAATCATGGTATCATCAATAGCAGGCAAAATGTATTTGAGCACCAGCGAGCGGAAAATCCAGGCCAGGGCCACGGCCACAAATACCAGCAGCACGCGCCGCTCTTCAGTGCCCATTGGGCCCAGGGCCTGGTAGGCCTGCTGCACCTGGCGGCGCCCGCTGGCCGCCGCCAGGCGGGGCAACTTAAAAGCCACATAGGCCAGGTACCACCAGGTGCCCAGCAGCAACAGGGCCACCAGGGGCAGGGCAAACAACAGCCACTGGGCAAATGAAATATCAACAGCAAAGGCCTGCTTGTAATTGGCCACAAAAATACCATTGGTGGGGGTGCCCACTATGGTGGCCAGCCCGCCAATAGAGGCGGCGTAGGCAGTGCCCAGCAGCAGGGCCCGTGCAAAGTGCTGCGTATGGCCAGCCGTGACGGTGGCCATTTGCCCCACCACGGCCAGGCCAATGGGCACCATCATCATGGTGGTGGCCGTATTGCTGATCCACATACTTAAAAAGGCGCAGGCCAGCATAAAGCCCAGGATCATGCGGCGGGCATCAGTGCCTACGGCCAGGATAATGGCCAGGGCAATGCGGCGGTGCAGCTGCCACCGCTCAAGGGCAGCAGCAATCATAAACCCACCCATGAACAAAAACAGCATTTTATCGCCATAAATGGCAGTGGTTTGCTTCATGGGCATGCCCCCGGTAAGGGGCAGCAGAATGATGGGCAGCAACGAGGTAACCGGAAAGGGAATGGCCTCGGTAATCCACCACGTGGCCGTCCATAGCGTAACGGCCAGCACGGCGCGGGCGGGTGCCTCCATGCCGGTGGGGTGCACCCCCCACAGAAACACAACAAACAGCAGTGGCCCCAGTACCAGGCCTATGGTTTTTTTATGCATTGCTGTAAAATAAGGGCATGTGCCGCAAAACCCCAAGCGGGGCGCCCATGAGAAAAAGAATATCTAAACGCAGCACTTTACGTATAGGTAAGGCGTATAGGTAGGGCGTATAGGTAGGGTGAACTTAACCATGCATGATTAAAACACTGTTGTTGTTACGCCTCAAGCAGGGGCAACGGATACTGGCCGAGGTGGGGCTGGCGCGCACCATTGTATTGGTGGGGTTTGCGGTATTTTACGGCACAGGCATGTGGCGTTTTTTGGCCAGTACTGACCTGGGGGAGGCCATGGCCGTGCTGTGGCTTACCAGTACGTTAGGCCTGCACCTGCGCCGCAAAGACAAGCACTTTCTGGTGCAGGTGGCGGGTAATGTGGCCCCGCTGTATGCCATAGAGTACTTTGGGGTGGCCCTGCCCCTGCTGGTGGTGCTGGTGGCCCAGGGGCGCTGGCTGGCCGCCGCCCTGCTTACAGCAGGCAGCCTGGCCATAGCCTGGCTGCCCAACCGCAGCCAAAGGCTACGCAAAAAGTTTACTTTACAGTTTGCCCTATTGCCGGCCCTGTGTTTTGAGTGGGCCGCCCACCTGCGCAAAATGTGGGTATACTATGTACTGGCCTATGTAGCCGCCCTGGCCCTTGCCCAGTATATGGTGGCCATTGCCATGACTATGATTGCCACCACCCTGCTGTTGCTGATGGCCCACCTGCCGGCTGAATCACTGGCCATGTTACAGGCCCCGGCCCTGCCGGCCAGGCAGCTGCTGCACAAAAAGCTGGCCCTGCACCTGCTGCTGTATGGCGCCCTGCAACTGCCAATGGCCATTGTGCTGGCAGCCGCCCACCCTGCCTACTGGTACATAGCCCCTGCCCTGCTGGTGGCCGGCGCCATACTGCAAACATTTGCTGTGCTGTATAAATATGCCACCTACACACCCGGCCTTGACCGCATGGGCAATATTTCTATACTGGTGATGATGGCCGCCTGCTACGTAACCTCTTACCTGATGCCCGTACCCCTGGTGATGACCATGATTTATTATTTCAGGGCCTATAAAAATTTGAAACAATACCTGTAATGCTGCAATTGACTGACCTGGGCTATGCTTATGACAAGGTGCCCGTACTTAACCAACTGACTATTGAGCTGCCCGCCGGGCAAATACACGGCATTGCCGGCCTGAACGGAGCCGGCAAAACCACCCTGATGCGCCTGCTTATGGGCCAGCTCAGTGCCCGGCAGGGCAGCATGCTTTGGCAGGGGCAGGCCCTGCAGCCACAGCAGGTGGCTTACCTGCAAACCGACCCGTTTTTTTACCCCCGCATTACGGGCATGGAGTACCTGCGGCTGTTTAAAGCACGCCACCCGCAGTTTGCCATAGAGCAGTGGAACGAGCTGTTTGGCCTGCCCCTGAACGAACTGGTAGATGAGTACAGCAGCGGCATGCGCAAAAAGCTGGCCTTTATGGGCCTGCTGGCCTATAACACGCCCATATTGCTGCTGGATGAGCCCTTTAACAACCTTGATATTGAAACCAACACGGTAGTAGCCCGCATTTTAAACCGGCTGGCCAGGCAGGGCAAAACTATTGTGCTAACCAGCCACATACTGGAGGCCCTGACCAGCCTGTGCCACACCATAGGCTACCTGCGCGACGGCCATATTACCCACCATTACAACCGCCACCAGTTTGACGCACTGAAAGCAGCCATTACCAATACGGTGGCCGAACGCACCGGCGACCTGATTGATACACTAACCAGCCAGCCAACCGGTAAGAATAACCCCTGATTGGGGTTTAGATTTTTATGGTACGCGCCTTATGGCTAATTTCGCCACAAATTTGTTGGCCATGAAGCAATTATTACCCGTAATGGCTAAGCCATTGCTTGCTTTTTTACTGATAACCACCGCATTAATGCCCGGCTGTGACCAACCCCATGAAGTAACCTACTGGGGCCACCGCGGGGCCCGGGGCCTGGCCCCTGAAAATACGCTGCGTGCTTTTGAAGTTTGCCTGAATGAGGGCATACCCAACCTTGAGCTTGATGTGGTGGTGAGTAAAGACGGCCAGGTGGTGGTCTCGCACGAGCCCTGGCTATCAGCAGAGATTTGCCGCTATGCCAACGGCCAGGATGTGGCTGAAGATACAGCCCAGCTGCTGAATATGT
>CAZXTW010000555.1:0-4811 GCA_964643525.1 uncultured Roseivirgaceae bacterium | reverse complement strand
CTCAAGCCCTCTGAAATGACGCCCAACACCAGTGACCTGGTGGGTACCCTGGTTAGAGAGTTATTTGCTGAAGAAGAGGTAGCCCTGTTTGAAGGGGGTATTGACACGTCGCAGCAACTATTGGCCTTGCCGTTTGACCATATCTTCTTTACCGGCAGCCCAACCGTGGGTAAAATCGTAATGGAGGCGGCCGCCAAAAACCTCAGTGCGGTTACTTTAGAACTGGGCGGAAAATCGCCTTGCATTGTTGATGAAAGCACCAACATAAAAGATGCGGTAGAAAAAATAACCTGGGGCAAGTTCATGAACAATGGCCAAACCTGCATTGCGCCAGACTACCTGTTTGTGCACGAAAACATAAAAGAAGAGTTTTTCTCTAAAATGCGCTGGGCAGTGCTTAAAAACTACGACCCCAACCAAAAAGGGGTGGCCGCCAGTGCTGACTATGCCCGTATTATTAATGAAAAGCACTTTAACCGGTTAAAGGGCATGGTTGATGGTGCCGTACATGACGGTGCCCAGGTGGTATTAGGGGGGCAGAGCAATTCCGATGACAACTTTATTGAACCCACCCTCATTACCAATGTGCCTGATACTCACACCCTGCTAAACCAGGAAATATTTGGCCCGGTGCTGCCGGTAATACCGTTTACTGACATCAATACCGTGATTGATACCATTAACAGCAAGCCCAAACCACTGGCCCTGTACATATACAGCCGCAACAGTGCCGTAACCAAACAAATACTAAAGCAAACCTCGGCCGGTACGGCTGCTGTGAATGACAATGTGCTTCAGTTTTTGCACCCCAACCTGCCATTTGGCGGCGTAAACAACAGCGGCCTGGGCAAATCACATGGTAAGTTTGGCTTTCTGGCCTTTAGCAACGAAAAAAGTGTGGTAAAACAGCGTGTGGGCCTTACCGCCCTGAAGCCCCTATACCCGCCCTACAACAATACGGTTAAGAAAATGATAGGCCTGTTGCTTAAATACTTTTAATAATACTCAAACCAACCTAACACCCATACATGAAAAAACTATTGGTGCCAGCCATGGTGCTGGCGGTGGCACTGTTTGCGGTGCTCATTTCTTTGAACAGGGCCGGCGGTAATGACCTGGCCGGCCAGTGGCAGGCCACCTGGAATGCCGACCCCAAAGCCTACCCTGATACGCCTGAAGGGGCCGTGTTTACTATGCAGGGCACTTTTACATTTACTAACGAGGGCACTGTGCATATTGAAGGCTACGGTAAACCCGGCTGCGTATTTTATGCTGATACCATGCGCCACAGCGCCCAATGGCAATTGCAGGGCGATAGCCTGCACATTAAAACTGCCAATGACCCTTATGGCATTTACTATACCATTACAGAAAAAAGCAGCAACTCATTAAAAATGAGCCTTATTGAAGACATTACCATTACGCTTACCAAATAAAAAAGTCACTTTTAAGTAAGGCAGGTATCATTTTTAGCAGGTGTGCAAAGAAATATTTGCATTATTAAATACCTATGCCTACGTTTGTGGCATCCAATCAATTATTTCGATAATTGATTTATACAGAAGAGTGGAGAGACAGGCTCGATGAAACTCTAGCAACCTGGATGCAAAAGCCAAGGTGCTAATTCCTGATTCTACCAAAGGGTAGAAGAATATAAATTAAATAAGTCGAAAATGAGCACAAACACTACACTCTGGCACCATGTGCCTACTTGCAAAGCTACCAATGGTAAGGCATTCATTACCAATGCCGTAGCCCCTACTTCTTTGGTATTCACTCAACTTATTGGCAGGCCGTTTGGCCAAAGGTAACCCTGTTGGTTGCACTGTAAGCAACGCAGGTATTGATGGCTGGTAAATAAAATCTATAACCAGCAGGCCCTCAGGGCAGTTATACTATCAATACCAGTCAATTACGCTCATGCAGCCCTACAGAATACACTAACCGTGTACCGTTATGCAAAACACCACCCATAGCTTAACCATTCAACATCAACCCATGCAGCAGGCGCAATCTGGCAACCACTCATTAAACCAGGCCTACCAGCAATTTTCAGAGCTGGTAGCCATCACCCAGTCGGTACCTGGTGCTGGCTACAGCAAACCTGTTTACACCAGCAGGTTAGAGCAGCAGCTGGCACATGGGCAGGCGGGCACCCAGGCGGTGCTGTGCAGCTCAGGTGCATTGGCTATGCAGCTTACCTGCCAAAGCCTGTTGGCGGCAGGGCAAAAAATAGTGGCCATAGGCAGCCAGCAGTCCAACGGGCTGTTTGCGCAGGTGGTGCCTGCTTTGCAGCGTTTAGGCATAAGTATTGCGTGTGCAGCAGCTGGCCAACAACTGCAGGCAGAGCCATTGATTTGTGAACAGACAAGGCTGCTGGTTTGGCAAAGCCCGGCCAATGCAGCCCAGGGCAAAGCACAATTGAAACAACTGCTGCCCCTGGCATACAAATACCGGTTGCCCCTTGTGGTAGACCATACCGCAGGGCTTGACCAGCCCGATTATTGCCCCTTAAAGCTGGGGGCTACTGTGGTAGTAGCGGCTCTTGGCGGCGAAGGCCACAAACAAATTGCCATGAAGGCTGGCACCATTATAGAAAACGGCACCTACAACTGGGGCTGTGGCAATTACCTGCACTTTACCAGAAAAAACCCGGCAACCGGGCAGAGCCACTGGCAAACCTGGGGTAGCAAACAGCCGGCGCACAACACGGCCTTTAGCCAATGGGTGCGCCAGGAAGTAGACGCCCTGGATGTGGCCCTGAGTGAACGCCTGGCCTTTTTATTTGACCAGTGGTTACAAATGGCCCTGAATACCACTGTGCGCAACCGCGTATGGGGCACCCACCTGAACAACTAACAGCTATGAACACACCTACCACCACAACCTATACCCACAACGGCCCCTGGTGCCTTGAAAATGGCGATGAGCTGCCTGGCCTGCAATTGCGCTACCAAACCATGGGCACCTTAAATGCCCAAAAAAACAACGTAGTATGGGTGTGCCATGCCTTGACTGGCAATGCTGATTTTAATGACTGGTGGCCCGGGCTGTTTGGTTCAGGTGCGCTGTATAACCCGGCTGATTATTTTATTGTTTGTGTAAACATGCCCGGCAGCTGTTACGGCTCTACCGGGCCTTTAAGTACCTGCCAGGCCGCTGGCCAGGCTTACTACCATGACTTTCCGCAGCTTACCAATCGCGATATTGCCAGTGCGTTTGACCTGCTGCGCCGCCATTTGGGCATACAGCAAATACACACATTAATAGGGGCCTCGCTGGGTGGGCAGCAGGCCTTAGAGTGGGCCATACTGCGGCCGGCTATATTTAACCATTTGGTACTGGTGGCCACCAATGCGCGCCACTCTGCCTGGGGCATAGCCTTTAACGAAACCCAGCGCATGGCCATACAGCAAGACCCCACCTGGGCTGAAAGCCACCCCGCCGCAGGTTTGCACGGCCTTAAAACGGCAAGGGCCATTGCCATGCTTTCGTACCGTCATTACAACAAATACAACGCCACACAGGCAGAAGCCAACAACGAACAGACCGACCAGTTCAGGGCAGCAGGTTACCAGCGCTACCAGGGCGAAAAACTGTCGCAGCGCTTCAATGCTTTTAGCTATTGGGTGCTGTCAAAGGCCATGGATAGCCACAACGTGGGGCGAGACAGGGGCAGCATAGAGGCCGCACTAAAAAAGGTATGTGCCAAAACACTGGTACTGGGCGTGCCTACTGACCAGCTGTTTCCGTATGTTGAGCAGGAGTACCTGGCCCGGCACATTGCCAATGCGCAAATTAAAGCCATAAATACTGACTATGGCCATGATGGCTTTCTGGTAGAAACCCGCCAGGTGGCCCAGCACATTAAAAGCTTTTATGCACAGGCGCACCACCGCGTTTCTGAGCAAAAAGTGGCCGTAGGCGTTTACGCTGGTTAGCCTGAAACGCCCCCGTATTTTTAGCGGTTAAAAATAAGCCCGCAGGCCGCACCTGCCAGGGGTTTCATTACTTATTAAACGGTTAAATTAACTAACTTCACACCAAGGCTGGTTCATACGCCTTGGTATAAACCGTATAAGTAAATAACCTGGCCAAATCCAATGAAAAAGTTCCTTAAAAGGTCGCTTATTGCCCTTATCTCAATTGTTGTGCTATTAGTCATTACAGTGCAGGTGGTACTGTATTTTTATAAAGATGACATCAAGGCCATGGTTGACGAAGCCATTGCTGAAAACGTAAACGCACAGGTATATTATGACAGCCAAAGCTTCGGCTTGTCGTTCTTCCGCAACTTTCCAAACATAACCGTATCGGCTGCCAGCTTTGGGGTGGTAGGCAATGCGCCGTTCAAGCAGGATACCCTGGCCGCTGTTGATTACTTTGGGCTGGAGGTAAACCTGTTTAGCCTGCTTAGTGCGCAACCGCGGGTAAAAGGGCTGGTGCTTGATGGCGTAAACGTATACGTGAAAGTATTGCCCACCGGCCAGGCCAATTATGACATTGCAGTGGCCAGTGAGTCCCCCGCTGCCACTACCGATGCTGTACCTGAGCAAAGCAGCGCAGGTGGCCTGAGCATTGGGGTTGACCACTGGCAGGTAACCAACGCCAATATTATTTATGATGATGCCAGCCTGGGTGTATATACCGCCATTAAAGGCCTGAACCACAGCGGTACCGGCGATTTTACTTTAGAGGTGTTTGACATGGCCACCCAAACCACAGTAGAGGCATTTACGCTGGGCTACGAAGGGGTAACCTATATGAGCAACAAGCAGCTTGCCATTGACATGACCCTGCTCATGGACCTG
>CAZXTW010000554.1:0-4830 GCA_964643525.1 uncultured Roseivirgaceae bacterium | reverse complement strand
ACTGACAGGCACCATTCAAAAGGGCAATGGTACTGTTGGCTATACCACCAATGGGGTATCAGTGAATGTAGATGCTTTTAGGGCAGATTTGCGCTATTCGGTGGCCGATGGGGCCACTGTAAATAACGGCTCGGCTCAGTTTACGGCCAGCGGCTTCAGGGGTATTGACGGCTCTTTGCAGTTTAACCTGAGCATTGATGAGAATATCTATACTTCTACCTTAAGCACCAATAACCTGAGCGGCTATGGCATGACTATTACCCAGGCCAATATCAGGGCTACCATGAACGACCGGTTTGATATTACTGAGGTAACCGGCGATTTTATGGCCAAGCACAATGAGTTTGATGCCGCTTTAACCATTAGTGAGTTTGAAATTCAAAACGGTGCCTTAACCACCTTTACCGGTAACGGCCGCTTTGATTATGACGGTGTAACGGTTAATGTCAATACCATTACCTACGATGCCCAAAACGACAGGCTGGTGCTGAATGCTGATGCTGAGGTGCTGAGCCAGGGTGCTTATGTCTCGGCAGCTATTCGTGACTTTACCATTAACCGCCAGGGCGATATTACCTTCGGTGGTTATAATGTGAATGCCTCAGGCCTGTTGGTGTTTGGCCCGTTAACGGTAGCTATTGTAGGGCAGGCCAATGAAGAGAGTACCGGCGAGTGGCGCAATTACTCTGCCCAGGCAGCCTTTTTGCTTGATGTGAAAGATGGCGACCGGGTGAACAGACAGGTAGATATTGGGGCTGCTACTATTAAATACATTAAGCACAGGCAGCGTGAAGAGTATAAGGAGATTAGCCTTGAGCTTAACGGCGTGCAGCTTGACCTGGGCAAGGTATACCTGGTTGATGCCACGCTGGAAGGCCTATTGATTAAGCTTGAAACTGACCAGGCGTTTATGACCGGTACCGCGGCCGACCCTGGCAATATTGTGATTAGTGGTGACAGCTACTTACAGTTAAAGGCCACCCTTACGCAAGATGTACCCCTGAGTGATGTGGTGGTGCTGAAAAAAGGACTTGGTGGCCAGTTCAGGTACAATTTTAATGGCGGCCGTACCCTGGAAGGCACCATTGATTTTAGCGGCATTGGGGGCATAGAAGTTCAGTTAAAAAAGAACAACAAAATACTGGCCCGCCTTACCAATGGCACTTTAAACAGCCAGGGTGTTTTGAATGGTACGCTGCGTAAGGGCAGTGGGGCCATTAGTTACAGTACCGCAGGGGTTAACCTGGCTGTTAAGGCCTTTACAGCCGATATTAGCTATGATGTTAAAAGCGGTTTGACCATTAACTCTGGTAATGGTGAGTTTACCGCCTCTGGCTTTAACGGCATTGATGGTTCTATTACCGTAGGGCTTAACATTGCTGATGATACCTACACAACCTCCTTAAAAGCACAGGCACTGTCTGGCTATGGCTTTACGTTTAGCGAAGCCAATGTGCGGGCCTTGTTGAATGACCAGTTTGAGTTGACTGAGTTAACCGGCAGTTTTAAGGTAAAGCATAGCCAGTTTAATACCGCTATTCAAATTAATGAGTTTGAAATTAGCAATGGCCAGTTGAGCCAGTTCAGTGGCAGCGGGCAAGTGGTGTACAATAGCCTGACGGTGAATGTTACCAACCTGAACTACAACAGCCAGTCAGACCTGCTGGAGATTGACGCCAATGTTGAGGTTGAAGAAAACGGGGTGAATATAGCCGCCAGCGTAAGTGATTTTACTATTGACCGCCAGGGCAACATTACCATGGGCAGCTACAATGTCAATGTATCTGGCCAGCTTACTTTTGGGCCGGTACTGGTGGCCCTTACCAGCGAGGCCAAACAAGAGAGTGGGGGTCAATGGCGTAACTACTCGGCCGATGCCTCTTTTTACCTGAATGTGAGCGATGGCCAAACGGTAGATAAGGAGGTGGCTATTGCACAGGCAAAGCTAACTTATATCAAGCACCAAACCCGTGAAGAATACAAAGAGGTAAGCCTGGCCATTAACGATGCCAACATACCCATGGGTGAACTATATTATATTAACGCCCACCTCAAAGAGCTATTCTTAAAAGTTAAAACAGACCAGGCCTTTATGACGGGCACTGCGGCTGATGCCGGCAATATTGTGATTGATGGCAGCAGCAATGTACAACTTAAGGCCAGCCTTACTGAAGACCGCAGCCTGGGCAGCCTGGTTACCTTACAAAAAGGCATTACCGGTGGCTTTACTTTTACCTTTAATGAAGGCACTGACTTTACGGGCACCTTTAATTTTGGGGGTATTACCGGGGTTAACCTGCTGGTGGTTAAAAATAACAAAACCGTGGCCAGCCTTACCAATGGCTCATTCAATGCACAAGGCCAGTTAACCGGTACTATTAGCGCCCTGCAAGATGCTACCTACCAAAGTGGCCTGTTTAGTGTAAACCTGAAGCAGCTGCAGTTAGGTGTATCAGTATCATTACCCCAAGGGGTAAGTAGTTTTGCCATTTTGAATGGTACAGGCAAGGCTGAAATTAGTGATATTAAGGGCGTGCAGGGCAAGTTTATTCTTGGCCTTAACTATGAGCAATCGGGCAACTTTGCCGCCAATATTGTAGCTGATGAAACCAGCGTGAAGGCCTTTGGGATGGATCTGGAAGATTTGGCGCTTTATGCTGAGGTAACCCCTGCGCTGGAAGTGCAGAAGTTTCAGGGCAGCCTTAAAGCCAAACACACAGCATTTAACACCAAGGTAAATGTGACTGAGTTTTTGATGGAGGCGGGTGAGTTGAAAGCCTTTAAAGCCAATGGCAGCATTAAATACAAAGGGTTTGATTTTGACCTGCTTAACTCAAGCTATGCCAATGAAAAGCTAAGCATAACGGCCAAGGTGGCCATTAACAATGCTGGCAAGCTACAGGTAGATCGGTTTGAGATTGACAAAGACGGTAATGTTTCGGTAGGCCGCATACAAGGCAGCCTGAATAAGCCCATGGTTACCATGAACTTTGATGCCACCTTTAATGACGGCGGCTTTCAAGGTTCATTTGACGGTTCTGTGAAACTGTTTGCTGTTAACGGCAATATTGCTTTTGGCACCAAGCCTACCTTTAATTATGCTTACCTGAACCTGGCGGTTGACCTACCACGTGGCGTGCCCATTGGCCCCACAGGCCTACAGCTAACCACCATTGGTGGGCGCATAGGCTACAACTATGCTGTGGCCTACAACAACGGCCGCTTTGACGGTTGGGCACAAAATAACAATTACCTGTTGGGGCTTACCCTGGGCATATCAGACCTGACGAACACCTTTAGCCTTACCGGTACTTCTATAGTGCAGTTTGGCAGTGACCATTTTACGCTGAACCTGTTGGGTAACCTCAAGGCGCCACGTACCAACCCCATGATTGAGGCCAATTTTAATGTAAACTATTACCTGCCTGACAATACGGTTGATGGCAGCCTTGACCTTGATGTGCAGATACCACGCAATAGTGGGCTCATATTCAAAACCAACCCCGGTACAGGCGGCTCGTTTGCCTTTGCCCAGGGTAACTGGAACGTTGACGGCCAAATTAACGCCACATTATTCAGGGTGGTAGAGTTTACCGGGGCAGCGGGCTTTACCCGTAAAACTACCGCCTCTGGCAATACCTGGGTAGAGGCCAGCCTTGATGGCAGCATGAAATATGATTTTAACGCCAGTGCCACTGCTGGGTATGACTGGGCCAATATTACAGCCAGCCTTGATGCCCACTTTAATGCCAGCGTAGATGCCAAGTTGAATAATAACGGCTTTACCGGGCGTATTTACGTGGCAGCATCGGCCACAGCCTCAATGAGTTTAACCCTGGCTGGCACTTACCTGGGGGCAGTATCGGCAGGGGCAAATGGCAATATGGAGCTAAAAAGCGCCAACGGGGTCAATACCCTCAAAGGCGACTTTGGCTCTAACTTCACCTTTATGGGGTATGACCGCAGGATAACCCTGCCAGTGGATATCACTTTATAACGATTAATAAGCGTTGATCATGAGATTAACCAGGATATATACACTAACCATATTATTAGTACTGCTTGCCACAGCAGGGCAGGGGCAGGTACTGTTTGGTGAGGCGCACGGCACTTATGTTGAGTTGGCCTGGGCCCCGAAACAATGGCCCAAAGGTTTAAAGGGTTGGGATTTGATGCGCCGCAAGGGTAACGGCCCCTGGCAGCAACTGAACAGTGACCTGATTGTACCTGAACTGACAGCCAATAAACCCCTGGCCCCGGTGTTTCATGGCAGTGACCAACTGGCTGCCTTAGAACAAAAGCGCAACCGGTTGTTTGCTGAGGGTACTTTACAGGAAGCACGCAACGAAGCATTCAGCAATAGTATGGCTGGTGCCGACTACCGCTTTGCTATGGCCCTGCGCAGTGCCCTGGACCATGATATGGCCCTGATGATGGGCCTTGGTTTTGTAGATGCGCAGTTTGATGGTGATGGGCGGTATGAGTATGGCCTGTTTGAGGTGTTTGAGCAACGGGCCACCAAACCGGTAGCCACTTATACCTGGCGTTATGGCCTGGCCGATGCACTGAGGGTACCCATGCAGGGCAGTGTAAAGAAGTTTAAAAAGAAGGGCCTTCAGGTTAAATATACTTTCAATGCCAAAGACTACCAGGCTGTGCAGCCCTTTGGTGTGAACCTGTACCGCCAAAAAAAGGGTAGCACCCCTGTAAAGCTAAACCAGCAAACCATTATTGTAAGCAATGAGGGTAAAACACTTGGCTTTACCTATTTATATAAAGCTGCCAATGGCGAGAGTGTTTATACCTATACGCGGTGACCGGCTACCATGT
>CAZXTW010000553.1:0-4842 GCA_964643525.1 uncultured Roseivirgaceae bacterium | reverse complement strand
TGGCCACCTCGTTGCCATCGGCTTTCAGGCCGGGGCCTTCTACCTTTATGGGCCAGGCGTTTTTAACCTTCCATACCATTACAGGCTCGTGGTTTTCGTTCTGTAAGGTAATGGTCAGGTCGCGGCGCTCGGGTATATTCATTTTGGTGCTGTTCAGCCAGCCAAAGAATTCATTATCGGCCGGTATTACCCCGCGCTTTAATGAAATGTTGTTGTACTTGCGCATGCCCGGCATTTTAATCTTGGTGAATTCAGGGCTAATGCCTTCGCGGTATTCAATCACCTCTGATTCAATGGTAAGGCCAGATACTTCAGAAAAGCCAGCGCGTGAGCCGCCCCAGTCAACTGAAAAGTGAAATACAGGTAATGGATATTGAGCCATGGTATTTTCTGCTTATGCTTTTTGGTGGTTGTGGGTATGTTTATGACTCCTGCAGCTTGTGAGAGAACTTCAGGATGATGAACTCGGCGGGCCTCACAACGGCCATGCCAATTTCTACAATCATGCGGCCTTCCAGTATGTCAAGCGAGGTCATGGTGCTGCCCAGGCCTACGTTTACAAAATAGGCTTCGGCCGGTACGGCACCCGCCAGGGCACCGGCGCGCCATTGCAGGGTCAGGAAGTTTTCAATCATGGCTTTTACGCGCACCCATGTGTTGGCATCGTTGGGCTCAAACACCACAAACTCAGTGGCTTTTTTAATTGATTCTTCAGCCATGTTGTAAAAGCGGCGTACGCTCACATAGCGCCACTCATTATCATTACCGGCCAGTGTACGGGCACCCCATACCAGTTGGCCCCTGCCGGTAAATGAACGGACTACGTTTATTGATTTACCACCGGTGGCATCTACATTCAGGTCGGCCTGGTCGTCATGCGTAACCTTAACGGTAGGCCCCACAATAGAGCGCACGCTTACGTTGGCCGGGGCCTTCCATACGCCACGCTCATTATCTACGCGGGCATAAATACCGGCCATGGTGCTGCTGGGCGGCAATACCACACGCAGGGCATCTACCTCTGCCTTAATGGCATTGTAGCGGGCGTTGTTGGTTTCTTTAATGGTGTTAAGGTTTACGGCGGGGGCGGCATCAACAGTAACGCTCACGTTGGCATCACTGTACGAGTACGACATGATGGTTTCAAGGTAAGGGAAGTAAGCCGCGCCGTACTTCAGGTTGTCTGCCCCAATGCCATCTCTTAAAACCGTGGTGGCATCGTCATCACTGCCATCAAACAGGTCAGTGTACGTATCTACAATGGTAAACCTGTCTTTCAGGTCTTCGCACTGGGCCAGGGCGGCATCGTACAAAGCATAAAAGGTAGCCGAATCGGCCAGGCCGGTGGCATCAGGAAATACAATGAGGGTGGGCTCATCTTCTTTAGCCACCTCAATGAGGCCATCTTCCAGGCCAATCACCCGCTCGTCGTCAACCACGGTATTGCCCTTTTCAATGTCTCCGTCGGTGCTGCCAACTGATACAATGTAACAGGGGCCGCCACCATTGGCAAAATACATTTTTAGCGAGTACCACATTAAAAAGTTATTTTGCCAATGGTGGCGGCCCCTGTTACATTGTATCAGGGGCCGCCACCATTGGCAAAATACATTTTTAGCGAGTACCACATTAAAAAGTTAGAGGTATCGCCGGCGTTGGCCACAATGGTTTCAGCGCCCGTGTCGCCATCTACCGTAACGGTGGCCGTAATGTTGGCCTCGTTGTTGGCAAAGCCAAAAAAGGCCTCATAATCGGCCATGGCCTTAATGCGGGTAGGCTTTAACAGCAAATCGCCATCTTCCTTTCGGGTGGCTTTTTGCGTGTAGCCTATAAAGGCCGGTATGGCTGTTTCAACCTGGGCTACCGAAGCCGGCAGCGTAGAGATTTCTTCTACGTAGACACCAGGGGTTTTGTACGTTGATGCCATAATGCTACTGTTTATTATGTTAGATGTTCAAGTAAATTTCTGGTTTTAAATGGCTGGGCTGCGGGTTGGGCAGGGGGGTAATGGTTTTGGTTACCGGCCCACCGCCGCCGCCGCCCGGCCTGTTCAGCTCTACCACCAGGTCTTTATTCGGTACCTGGTACAGGGGCAGGGTGGCGTCAGCACCGGGGTTTTCAGCATTGACTGATTTGAAGCGCAGTTGCGTGCCCGCCTCAAAGTTTTCCTGCCCGGTGGTTTCTCTGAAGGCCACCGCCGGGTAGCTGCTTTCAATATCTTCGTCAGTTACCTTTTTATCTTTCACAGCTATGGTATAGCCGGTATAGTCACTGCCCAGCAGCAGGTGGTATACCCATTGCTGGTTTTTGGTGGCCAGGGCCAGGGTATAGGTGCTGGGGGCCTCGTAATTAAAGGCGCCGCTGCCGCTGTTGGTGAGCTCAAGCACGGCAAAGGGCCGCAGGCGGGCCGCCTGGGCCGATATGTAAATGCTGCTGGGCTGGTTGTCACTGCCCTGCGGGGTAAAGCTAAATAAATACTGCCCCTCAGTATAAGTGCTCACATCAACCGGCAGGTCATACACACCACCAGCGCGCTCAAAGCTTTGTTCATAAATTTCGCGCCCATGGGGGTCTCTAATGTTCAGGGTGGCCGTGGCCGCGTTTGATTGTGCCAAAAAGGTAAACACCGGCGGCCGCACGGCCATGGCCTGCAGGCTCAGGTTGCCGGGGCCGTTGCTGTTGTTAGCCACGTAAATGTCTTTGCTGCTGCTTTTGGCGGGCAGCTCGGTAAAGTTGGCCAGGTGGGGGTTGTCAATAAACAGGGCAAAGGTAAGCTTGGTGCCTTCATTGACCTGTACCTGGGGGCTGCCGTTGCTCAGGGCCGTGTAAAACAGGTGCACGTGGCCTGTGGCCGGGTCGCGCCGCAGCAGCAGCTTGTAGTTTTTAAGCAGGGCCGCTGTTTCAGCCAGGGGCTGCACCCGCACCTGCGGCAGTTGCCCATTGCTATAATAGGTATGGGTAAAGGTAAGGGTAAGTAGCTTTTTGTAGGTGGCCATGGCTTATGCGCGGTTTAGGTCCTGGCCAATGCCTGAGATTTGCGTGGCCGACTCGCGCACCACATTTTCGCGCACCACCAGCATGCGCAGCTTGTAAATTACCGAGGGCATGTACTTGGCCCCCAGCGCACCCCACAGGTTGTTTTGCTGCTCAAATGAAATGGTGTACAGGTCAACAATTAGCTTCTGTATGCTGGCATCAAGCGTGGGGTGGCTGCCCGGCGTAAACACATTGTTGATTTGAAAAAAGCTGACAATGTGCGAGATGAACTTGAGCGACTCCTTATAATTGCTGAAGTTGGCCGTAAACAGGGTATACAGGTTGAGCTTGATGTCTGGATTGAACTTAACGGTTTGGCCGTTTACATTTTCTACGGTGGGGCGCTGGGTTTTGAGCACGCGTTCTTCTTCCAGGTTAATGAGCGTCAGCACCACCGAGTTGTCAGTGTCTTTGGCGGTGCTACCGTCTTGCTCTACAATGCCCGATAGTTTGACGGTTTCATTGTATGAGCTGCCCAGGTTGTACTCGTAGTAATTGTTGATGCTATCGGCAAGGAACGATAAGGCTTTGTCAATCACAGATGAAGCAGGTTACAGGTTGAAGGTATAATGTTGTCAGTCGTATTCGTATTCGTCAGGGTGCCCAAAATAACGTTCTTTTTTGGGCTTGTGATGGAATGTTTTGCCCCTGTTTTGACAGGGCTTTTGAGTAGGCCAAAAAGTTAATCCCCTGTTTGTGTGTGGGTTAGGCCTGGTTTGCGTGGCTATTTTTGACAGCAGGTGTGTCAAAACTTTTTTGCCTGTTTGTAGTTGCAGTACACAAAGTAATGCGTTGTGTAGGGTTGGTGGTGGGGCCAACGCTGCCCCCGGCCCCCTTAAGGGGTGTATCTGCTCGCCATTGGGGGCATGGCTGTAACGCCAGGGGTGGCCTGCTATGGTAAACAGATCCCTCCGTTCCAGTCGGGATGACGAGGGTGAGCAAGCAAAAGCAATCTCTATACTTCGCCAGCTACTCATCGTCTTGCTGAGCAGGTCAGCCTGTCCCGGTTCACCGGGAAGGCATCCCTTGGCAATGGAATGGTTACCTCAACTATTCAGGTATATACGAAAGAAAGGCCAGTGCTGCCCCCGGCCGCCTAAAGGGGTGCATCCGCCCGCCATTGGGGGCATGGCTGTAACGCGTGGGCTAATGCAGACCTGCCTTGCGTGGAGCCGCGATAAATCGACGGCTCTACAGCTGGTGGTCAGGTGAACGATGTTTATCGGTCAAAATCCACCTCACCTACTCGCCAGCTACTCATCGGCTTGCCGAGCAGGACAGCCTGTCCCGGTTCACCGGGAAGGCATCCCTTGGCAATGGAATGGTTGCCTTAACTAATCAACTATACACGAAAGAAAGGCCACCGCTGCCATTTGCTGGTGCAAGCTTGCTAGCTTGTGCCAAAACCTGTAGCGCTTCCAAGCTCGAAGCGAAACGGCCCTTTTGCAAGGCAGTGCCTGGAGGCTTACACCAGCTTAGTTTAATAATATTTAGATCCCCTAAAGAGGCGCACCTACCCGCCATTGGGGGCATGGCTGTAACACGTGGGCTAATGCAGACCTGCATTGCGTGGAGCCGCGATAAATCGACGGCTCTACAGGGTACGTTGGCTGATAAGGTGGGGCTGTTGTAAGGGTGAAGGGTAGAAATAAATAAGTCTTTACAGCTCGCCTTGGTCCAGTTTGGCTTTCAGGTTTTCAACAAAGGCCACATCTTTTTCTATAAACGCGGCAATATCGCTTACAGGTACCCCGCCATTCTGAAGCATTTTAAGCGCAACCTTTTGAGCCTTTATATCTTCGCCTT
>CAZXTW010000552.1:3294-4842 GCA_964643525.1 uncultured Roseivirgaceae bacterium | reverse complement strand
AAAGCATTGAACTCTTTCTCTGTGTTGTCGTCATTATCTTTTTTAGGCTTTTTGCGCAGCAGTTTAGTTACATTGTAGGGGTTGATGCTGCCAGAGAAGTAGGGCTTGGCATTTTTCTCGCCATATTCAAGGTTTACAATGCCCTTGCCCAATGAGAGGCCCGCTTTGGTAGAGTAACCAAAGCCTTTGTAGTTGTTGTAAGATATGCCGTATGACAGTTTGGCCTTGACCAGACTGGCACCTTTACCCGCAGAACTTGAGGCTGAATTATCGTTATCACCAAGGTCAATGCTGAATGCCTCACCACTAACCCCACCTGAGGCGGTAATGGTAAAGTTGTTGGCCGATTTGTTGTATTGGGTTACGGTTTGGCCGGCGCGCCCGTTAAAATCATCAGCAAAGCCACGCTTGTTGCGGGTAATGGCGCCGGCGTTGAGCGACCAGCCCAGGCCCACCCATGAGGGTTCTGCCCCTGGCGTTACATTGCTTTGGTAGGTAAGTGCAATGGGGTAACCGCTGCCGTGCGGCCCGGGCACGGTAACCAGCGGGATGCTGTAGTTAAAATCGCCGGTGAATTCATTAACCATGGGCAGGTTGCCAACACCCTGAAAGCTGCTGAATTCTGGCTGGTTGGGCCCACCGTTGCGGGCCGAGGTGGTGTATGGCCAAAAGGTGCTGACCAATAGTTGGCAAGCCATGAACAGGGCCAGCCTACGAAAGGATTTACGGTTTCTGATATGCATTGTATGTGTTATTACTTACCAAAAAAGAGTGCCCGGCGCATGGTTGCACCAGCAAAAAGACAATAAATAGCTTCTCGAATGCCAAAAAAGCAAACGATATAGAGCAAGAATCACATGTATTGACTTAACATAGGCCAATGGCCAATATTAGTCAGGTTTAAAGGCAAAAATTAAAAAGCCTTGAAAAGAAACATGACCAGTTAAGATGTACAGGTATTATTAAATAAAGATAATGCTCAAAAAAACCTAAATAAAATAAAGAATGTATTGGCTGAAGTTTAAGCTATTGAACAAGTATGGATTAAACGGCGTATTAAAATCTAATGTTAAAAAGAGTAATAAAGTATCTAAAAACTACTCAAACGGCTCTCTTTTATATAAAAGTTTAGTCAAAGGTGAACCAACAATCTAAAAAAAGCAAATATTCTAGCTGTTTTTTGCGCATTACATGTTAGCACATGCAGTTTAGCCAATTAGTACTATTTACAGATAGCCCTACAGCCCTGGGTTTTAGCAAATGCTTAAAATGGTGGAATTTAAAGCTTTACAGCCCTGGGTTTGATGTGAAGGTTTTAAGGTGGGAGGTTTGGCTTGCTTTTATGCAAAATACTGCCAGGGTAGTTTGCAGGCAGCTGCTTAAGTAGTTTGTCAGGTTTTAGCATGCCTTTGCTTTGATGGGCCGCTGTTTCATTGTACCTTACTACTGCTGGTAACTGCCTGTTGCCTGCTTACTTTTAGCTTATCTGTACCAAAGACTTTAAGTCTTTTGTGTGCTACACCGGGGTATAGCAGTATTGTACATGGG
>CAZXTW010000552.1:0-3194 GCA_964643525.1 uncultured Roseivirgaceae bacterium | reverse complement strand
AAAGACTTTAAGTCTTTTGTGTGCTACACCGGGGTATAGCAGTATTGTACATGGGGTGTAGCGGTGTTGTGCAAGGGGTGTAGCGATGTTGTATACCGGGGTGTAGTGGTGTTGTCTACCCAGGTGTAACCAGCCACAACTCATCCTTGTGCCATGGGGCACAAGGATGATGGTATGGGTGGTAAACCGTTCATAACTGTATAAAAGTAAGCTGCCTAAAAAGTGTAAATCAGAAAATAATAAGGTAGCTATTCGCGATTTACATTAATCGTTCTGCATAAAATAATAAGTAATTACTGTCTGTTTGGATCATAACATCTGTTAGTTAAAAAGTATACTGTTAAAAGTTAAGCTCTAAAAAGGCTTAGTAGTTTTACAAAATCAAGGTCAAAAACTAGAATTAAAAAGTGCGGCCAAGGCCATAGACTGTTTTAGTTAACTACTATACAAATATAGCTTACAGGCCAAAGACACATTTACACAATAAGGAGTTTGATTTATAAATCAGGGAGTATTATGTATTTCAGTAGGGCGGTAGCCATAGTTTTTAAAGAAGGTGTTTGAAAAGTGCCCAATGTTGGCAAAGCCCAGCATTTCAGACACTTCACTTACCGTATGTTTGTTAAGCAAGTCAATGGCCATGGCCATGCGCAGCTCTTTGAGGTAATTGAACACACTTGAACCATACAGGATTTTAAAGCCGTTTTTTAGCTTATGGGTATTCAAACCTACCTTTTTGGCCAGCTCATTTAATGATGGGGGGTTTTCAATGTGTTGCTCTAAAATGGTGCGGCACTGCCTCAGCTTTTCCTGGTCGGTAGGGTTTACCTTCACCTCTTTATTAACGGGCCTTACCTGGCGCAAGACCTCGTTAATTTGTAAAGCTATTAGCTCATGTATTTTAGACTCAATGTAAAACTGCCTGCTAATGCCTTTAAATGGCGGATACAGTACCGCATTGGCCACCATGGTGCTATGGTAGGTGGTGTCATACCGTAAAAAAAAGCTGCCATTGTCATGGCTAAGGGCCTTTACAATATCTTCAGGCAGGTTTTCTTCATAAGCCATGAGCAGGCTTTCAAACCGCTCTTTATTCATGAATACGTTTAACAGGGTGTATTCAGTATTGGCCGGTATGTGGTGTATAATTTGTGTAGGTGGTAATATAAAAAAGTTAGCCTGCCCTTTTGTGAAGTTTATTTTCATATCATGAAAGGAAGATAATACTTCAGTTTGGCCAGAGAGGCAAAACAAAAAAACTACATGGGGGTTGTCTGCCAGGTCAATTTCAAGTATTGTTTCTTCACGCAGGTATTTTTTGAGGTAGTTAAAGGTAATACCTGGCTTGAGTACCAGGCTTTTGGCCATGCCATCGCCAATGGCTGTATTTTTAAATGTAGCATCGTACTCAGCATGAAAAAAACCATCGGGGTTAAAGTCAGCAGGGATTCTGCTATGCTTTCTGATGATTTCTTTCATTTCATTGAATGATACCCTTCTCATAAGCCTGACTTAAAAAGTTTTACTGATTGTACTGGCGTTTGGCCTTACCCAATACTTAATTGGGCACTTACTAACCTATAACAAAACAGAAAATTAAGGCACAAAATGGTATTTACAATACCACGAGCTATGTAGTTAATACACAGTGCAGCATATTAAACGCATTAACTACAAGTACGGTTTTGTATGTTTGTAAAAGCTGCAGGGCCTTAAATACGGCCCTGCTGTTACTATTTTAAGGGTTTAGGCTCAGGTTTTCAACCCCGGCTGCCCAAAGCAAACTGGTGTAGGCTTTTTGGTAGCCGGCTATTAGCTTAAGCAGCTTCACTTGTGACTGTATTAATTTATCTTGCTGCTGGTTTATTTTAAAGAGGTCACTTTCACCATTTTGCAGGTTTAAAAGTTCAGCCTGTACCAGCCTGTTGTAGTTACTTACCATTAATTGCTGTTGGCGCACTATGTTGCCCGTTGTACTGAGCTCATTGTACCAGGCTTCAATTTCATTGGTAATTACACTGCGCTGGTAGCCCGTTTCAAAGTCAACCTCTTGAATTTTCAGGTTGGTTTTGGCCAGCTTTGCCCGCTCTTTTCGCAAGAATATCGGGAAGCTAAAGTTCAGACCAAACTTATAGTTTTCACCAAACTGTAAGGGGTTGCTTTCGCCCTGCGCGTTAAAGGGCGCATCAATAAAGTTGTATTCTAAGTCAAGTTGTGGTTTGAGGTATTCTTTATTTAACCGCTGCTCAATGCCCAACTGTGCTCTTTTGGCTCTTAGTTTAATCAACTCAGGGTGCATTTGCATTGCCTCGACTTTAAGCTGGGTCAGTGCTTCGTTTGTAACACCAAGCTGGGTTTGCTCAAACGGTGGGGCCAGCAGGTCAGTAATTTCTAAGGGTATGTTGCCCTCACCCCACAGGTGGTTGCTTAGTATTAAGCTGCTGTTTTGAAAAGCCAAAAAAGCCTGCTGTAGTTCAATTTGCCTGTTTTGCAGGGTAATCATGGCCTGTACAGTATCTATCACGGCCGCTTCGCCATAGGCATAGTTCAAACGTGTGCGCTTAAATACGGTATCGGCAATTGACAAGCTGTTTTGAATAAACCTGTACTGGTAATAGCTATAGTACCACTCCCAATAATCTTTAGTAGCCTGTAACAGTATTTTGTTAATGGCCTTGACCTTCTCTGCCTGTAGCATGGTACTAAGCTGGCCCGCCTGCCTTACTGTAGCCCGCCGCTCATCTATTAATAAGCCTTTACCTACTGGCAGGCTAAAACCCGCAGAAACCTGCCAAAAGTCAGTACTTTCAGGTATGGTTCGTTCACGGTTCAAGAAGTCACCCCGGTGCCTGTCTACCGCTATTTTGGGGTCAAGCGGAAACCATGTAGGTATTTTTAGCGATGAGTTCCATATATTGAAGTACTCTGTGCCTTTCAGGTTTTTGTAGTTAAAGTCTGAGGCTATTTTGGGGTCAAAGCCACCTCGTGCCAGCCTGATTTCCTGCCGGGCCTGCTCATCCAACAGGTTGGCCTGCTTGACTACAGGGTGGCTGCCAAGCACCAGGTTGTACAAATCGGCCAGCGTAAATGCCTTTACCGAGTCGGGTAGGTCTGTCGTAAAGCTGGGCGTAAGCTGCGGTGGCTGCTGTGCCAACAGTGCACCGCATAAACCTAGCATACCAATGGTATACAAT
>CAZXTW010000551.1:0-4843 GCA_964643525.1 uncultured Roseivirgaceae bacterium | reverse complement strand
GCAGGCTGGCTGCCAAAAAAGAACAGTACCAAACCAAGCAAAAAACCCCTGCACCAGTAGAAGCGTAACACCTGATTAATACTTTAAAACCGTACCAATGGCGTTGGTACAGTAGTCCTATCGATGTTAGTACAGTAGTCATATCGGCGTTAGTACAGTAACCTCATCGGCGTTGGTGCAGTAACCTCATCGGCGTTGGCCTTACTGGTTCATAGGCTATGAACCAGATACCAGCCCACTGTTGTTCAGTTACTACTTGTAATGCTGCATGACTCTGATTAAATTGAAGTATGACTATTGAGCAAAGAAAACTTGAACTGATTAGCTGGATCACCTCCCTCCAAACAGAAAGCGTCATTGACCAACTGGAGGCCATGCAGCAAACTGCTGGTCAGGAAAATTCTGAAGAGCCCCCTGAAATCATTGAATTGCTCCACCTTTCTAATGCTACCCCCAAAAGCGAAGCCATTGAGCATACAGCCATTCAGAAAATAATAAAAACCAATCGCTAGCATCTCGACTATCAATCAGGGTGCTGGAACTTAAAGAGCCTCCATCCTCAAACCGTAAAGGGCTTCATACAAGATTCGGGCTGAAAGATTAAATTCTAGCAGGTAATCGTAACAGCTTGGCCTATTGAAAATAGATTGCTAATAGCCATAATTAACACAATGAGTTGTATTTTTACTGAACTGGTTGTTGAAAGAGAGAAAATACCATGCCCACCAAACCGATATACATTGAATGGCTCAAGCTGCAAAATGTCAGAACCTTTGGCAAGGAGGTAGAGCTTAGGCTTACCAAACCAGACGGCACCATACCCCACTGGACATTGATATTGGGTGATAACGGTGTGGGCAAAACCACCCTGCTACAGTGCATTGCTTTGTTAAAGCCAGAGATTAAAAGTGGCGCTACTAATGCTCCTGAAAATACTTCGGAGACGCACCCTTATACATATGCAATAGATCGAGATTCAGGTTTTGATCTGAGTACTCTATTAAAAAACAATTTAAGCAAGTCCACTTCAAGTCATATATATTCTTCCTATAGGTTATTTGAACCCATGCGTGAAATAAAAGGGGCTAATTTACTTTCCAATATCATCAGGAAGGGCTCAAAAGTAAAAGTTTCATATTTCGGGGAAGAACTAGATAAGCATGAAGCTCTCTCTAAGAACCTATTCCGTATATACGCCTACAGTGCCTCTAGAGAACCTGGTGCACGGAACTTAAGTAACCTTGAAGATACAGACACCATCAAAAGCTTTTTAGAAGAACAATCTAACTTATTAGATACTGAAAATATACTACACCTCTTAAACTATGTTCAGGCTGCTGCCAAAGAAGAAGATAAGCCTAAACACAAGCTAATTATCCAGAAAATTAAAGCCATGCTGGCGACAGTGCTGCCCAACGTAAAAGGGGCTGATGGCATTGAAATTACCCCACCTACTTTTGATGACAAAGGAAACATAGTAGCTGGAAACCTGTATTTAACTTTTCATAACGGCCTAAAGGTACCAGTTAGCAAAACCAGCCTGGGCTACCAAACCACTATGGCCTGGACGGTAGATTTGGCTTACCGACTTTACAAGCAAAATTTAGACAACCCCAACCCGCTGACCGAACCGGCCATTGTGTTGGTAGATGAAATTGACCTGCACCTGCACCCCGTATGGCAACGGAAAATTATGGCCCAGCTTTCTGAGCACTTCCCCAACGTGCAGTTCATTGCCACTGCCCACAGCCCCCTGATGGTGCAGGCCGCCGAAGGAGCCAACTACGCCATTGTGAAAATGGAAGGCGACGAAGCCACCATTGAAAATAACCCACGCAGCATTGAAGGCTGGCGCGTTGACCAGATTTTGACCAGTGAATACTTCGGCCTGGAATCGGCCCGTGGCCTTAAGTATGAGCAGTTAAACAACCAAAGAGAAGCGTTGCTTACCAAAACGGAACTATCGGACGCGGAACAGCAACAGTTAGAAGCAATTGAAAAAGCATTAGATGAATTACCCGGCGGTGAAACCACTGAAGATATTGACAACCGCAAGTATATATCTCAGGTGGTAGAACAATACCGCAAAAGCGGCAAGAAGATACAACTATGATTCAGGTGGTGAAGCCCTATCAGGCCCCGCAAGTATTACAGGAACAAGGACAAGAAGCTACCAACGCCAATTGCACCAATTACGATGCCTCACCGAATGAATACCATACTGGCAAGTCACAGTTTACTTTTTCACGCCCAAAAATATACAACCACCCCACTGTAAAGGAAGCCCTACAAATAGCCCAACACTTTAAATGCTGTTATTGCGAAAAAAACATAGCTGACGAACATGGTGCGGTAGAGCACTACAGGCCTAAAGGCAATTACAAAACTGCTGATGGCACCACATATTACCCAGGTTATTATTGGCTGGCTTTTCAATGGAGCAACCTGTTTTTGGTATGTGACAAATGCAATAATGCCAAGGGCACTAAATTCCCTATTGTAGATGAAGCCAAAAGAGCTACCAACCACCACAAAGATATTGCCCATGAAGCTCCGCTGCTGATAAACCCCAGCGGGCCTGATAACCCCAGGCAGCATATAGGCTTCAGAAATGAGCGGCCAGTGCCCTTAAACGACTCATTGGCAGGCAAAACTACCATTGCAGATTGTAGTCTGAACCGCAGCACCTTAAATGAAAAGCGAAAGCAGCTGATCGATAACCTTGAAATCAGGGTAGACGTTTTATACGACGCTGAAAACCGCACCCCAGATATTGTGGACAAGGCCAAAACCTACCTCAAAAAAGCCATGGAACCTGAGGCTGAGTTTTCGGCCATGGCGCAAGACTACATCAAACAATTTCTATAGGTAGTGACAGGTATTACAGCCGATACGGCAGAATTGCTTACCTTCAAAGTATAAACCTACCTGCCATGCCAGAGAACACTCCTGATAAATACCAACAGTTTGCCGCGCTGCACACAGCAGCAGAAGGCTTCATTATTCCTAACCCGTGGGATGCCGGCACTGCCAGGTTTCTTGAAGGGCAAGGCTTCAAGGCCCTGGCCACCACCAGCTCGGCCGCTTCATTTGCACTGGGCTACCTTGACGGGCAGGCCAGCCGCGACCTGTTGCTGTTGAATGCCCAACAGATTGCCGCAGCAGTTAACCTGCCAGTTAGTGCCGACCTGATGAACGGCTTTGGCGATGCCCCTGAAGCCGTAGCCGAAACCATTACACTGGCCACTGAGGCAGGGCTGGCAGGTGGTTCTATTGAAGATACTACTGGCAATGCCAATACCCCAATCTATGACAAAGCCCTGGCCAAAGAACGCATTGCCGCTGCTGTAGCTGCTGCCAGAGCATTGGGCAGGCCATTTACGCTGACAGCCCGGTGCGATGGGCTGATTGAAGGCGTTTGCGACCTGAAAGAAGCCATTGAACGCATACAATTGTACCAGGAGGCCGGGGCAGATGTATTGTATATTCCTGGCCTTGACAGTATTGAGCAGGTACGTACTGTACAGGCTGCGGTTGACAGGCCCTTGAATGTATTGGGTGGTATTGGCGCACTAACCAACGCACAGGCATTGCTCAATATTGGTGTGCAACGCATTAGTGTGGGCGGGGCTTTGCATGGCTGGGCCATGAGCAGCTTTGTAGACCGCACTGCCAGTTTGCAAGCGGGCAACCTTGACTTTGCCCCCAGCAAGCCCAATGTTAAAGCTTTTAAAAGCTATTTAGGTTAGAAGAGAAGTTACTCAGGCTATAGCCTTGATGGTCATAGTTTGCCGATTAAACTGAAACTGATTGCCAGCAGCTTTACCTAACAACAGCTGGCCAATGGGCGAAACGGGCGAGATGACCAGAATGGTGTGCCCATTCACTTTTGTAGGCCCTAAGCTAATAGAAAGGTAGTAATACTTGCCGTCAGTAGTATAAACCAACGCACCCAGTGCAGCTTTTTGGTGGCTTTGCTCTGGGTTAACCTGTTGCAGTACCTGTACCTGCTTCATGGCTTCGCCCAGTTGCTTCGAGAGGTTTTCTTTTTCAATCATGGCCATGGCACGGGCTGTTTCGTACTTATCGCCCGCCGTGCTTTTGGTTTCTTCATTGGCGCTGGCCTGTATGGCTGCCATATCTTGCTGTAGGCGGTCTGCCTTTTGCGTAACCTGTTCCAGGCAGTGCTGGTATACCTGCTGCTTTAAGCTATTGAGTTCAATCATAACATCCCCAACAATGCGTCAGAGTTAACTACAGTGGCAAACTCTTCATGGAGGCTGGCCAGGGTGGTTTGGTGCATTACTTCAGAGTCATACTTTTGCCCGTTAGGGGCTACACGGTCAAAGGTGGCAGTAGCATCGGCCACTAAGTAAGTGTTAAAGCCCAGGTTACCAGCCATGCGTGTTGTGGTAGAAATGCAATGGTTGGTGGTAAGCCCCACAATTACCACGGTATCAATACCTGCAGCGTCTAACCGCTCTTTCAAGTCAGTACCAATAAACGCGCTGTTTACATTTTTTACTATTTCAGGCTCACTACCCTGCGGCTGGGCGGCCTCATGAAAGGCAAAGCCCGGTTTGCTGGCATGTAAGGGCGAGGCGGGGTTGGTGCTGCTATGCCGCACATGGTAAATGGGCAGGCCCTGGCTGCGCCAGGTAGCAAGTACTTTAGTCGATACCGCCTCGGCATCAGGGTTGTTGCGGTTGCCACCATAATAATCGCCATCGGCCAGCCCCTGCTGGATATCTACCAGCAATAAGGCTGGTTTGCGGTTTTTAAAACTCATAATTACTCGTATATATTATTCACCTTGTTCAATCTCCTGCCTTACCTTGGCGCA
>CAZXTW010000550.1:4432-4845 GCA_964643525.1 uncultured Roseivirgaceae bacterium | reverse complement strand
ATGGAAGCCAACACCTCCAGACTATATGGAGGGTATTGAGCCGCATTGGAACAAAATACGCCCCTTTGTAATTGACTCTGCCCAGCAGTTTAAACCCGATGTGCCTACTAACTTTGATACCCTGCGCACTAGCCAGTTCTTTAAAGAAGTCATGGAGGTATATGAGGTAGGTAAAAATCTGTCTGACGAGCAGGTGGCCATTGCCAGCTTTTGGGATTGCAACCCCTATGTGTCGCACCACAAAGGACACCTCATGTTTGCCACAAAAAAAATAACGCCCGGTGGCCATTGGATTGGCATCACGGCCATTGCCACCCGCCAGGCAGGGGCAGGCTTTGCTCAAACCACAGAAGCCTACGCCAGGGTATCATTAACCATAGCCGATGCCTTTATTAGCTGCTGGGATGAAAAGT